>NZ_JBBEGC010000005.1:0-188022 GCF_037401995.1 Saccharothrix sp. CCNWYY140 | reverse complement strand
TGGCTGCACCCGGGGAAATCTGTGGTAGCCCTTCGGGCAGGCCATACGGGGATGACACAAGCAAGAAGCCCAAGTTGCGCTGTGTCCTCCTCGGTGGACTGCCGCTTGCCGGCTCCGCCGAAAAAGCACGCGCTGCGCGCGATTTGTTCGGTTTTAGTCGAAGTGGGCTGCTACTACGTGGCTGAAGTTGATTACGAAGTCTTTGCCGTCCGCTGTGCGGATGGATTGGGTGTGGCCGTTGCGGACTACCTGGATGAGGCGTGGGCCCAGGTCGTCTGCGGTCTCCTGGTCCACCCGGATCGAGATCGGGTTCGGGTTGGCGGCCAGGTGGAGTACGAGGGAGGTGTTCTTACGCGCTTCAGAAGGCATGGTGCTCAGCCCACCAGTGAGGTCACCGGTGGGCAAGGCGGGTTCGCTGGTAGCGATTCCGCCATCAGCTGAGAGGCTACTTGCGGAAGAACTTCTCCTGTTGGCCCTGGCGGACCAGGCGGATCCATTCGAAGAAGGCCTTCGGGTCCTTTCGGACGCCTACGAAGTACAGGCCGAAGCGGAAGAACTCCAGCATTCCGAGCTTGCGCATGCCGGGCTGGGAGAGCAGGTAGCCGCGGTTGCGGTAGGTGTAGTAGCGCTTGATCGGGTTTTCCGGGTCTTGCGCGTGGAACCTGCCGCCGAGCATCGGCTTGAACTCGTCCGAGCCGTCCGGGTGCAGGTAGGCGACCTTCAGGGACGTGCCGAAGGGCAGGCCCGTGCGGACCAGGCGGCGGTGGATCTCCACCTCGTCGCCGCGGAAGAACAGGCGGTAGTCCGGGACGCCGATGACGTCGACCGTCGAGGCCCGGAACAGGGCGCCGTTGAACAGCGAGGCGATGCCGGGCAGGAAGTCCACGCCCAGGTCCGCCGTGCGCCGCTTCCAGGTCAGGCCGCGCCGCAGCGGGAACGCGAGCTTGTCCGGGTGTTCGATGTTGGAGACCACGGGGGAGACGGCGGCCAGCTTGCGCCGGTCCGCCTCCTCCAGCAGGACCTCCAGGACCCGGTCGTCGGCGGGGCGGCCGTCGTCGTCGGCCAGCCACAGCCAGTCCGCGCCTAGCGACAGGGCGTGCAGCATGCCCAGGGCGAAGCCGCCGGCGCCGCCCAGGTTCCTGTGGGACGCCAGGTAGGTCGTCGGGATGGGGCACTGCTCGACCAGGTCCTCGACCGGCTGGTCGGGGCCGTTGTCCACGACCACCAGGTGGTCGAGGGGTCTGGTCTGGGCGGCCAGGACCTTCAGCGACTGCGCGAGCAGCTCGCGGCGGTGCCGGGTCACCACGACCCCGACCACGGAACCCTTCGGCAATGCGCTGTTCATGTCCCTACTCGCCACCGTTCCCGCTCAGCACCGGCGACTGGCCGATCCGTTCCAGCGTCTCCGGGCTGAGGTGCTCGTAGGGGTCGCGGCCCTTGTAGGACTTCACGACCTCGCGCAACGAGCCCTGCATCTTCACGCGGCCCTCGTCCATCCAGATCGCGGTGTTGCACAGCTCGACGAGGAAGTCGTCGGAGTGGGAGGCGAACACCAGGATGCCCGAGCGCTTGACCAGGTCGTTCAGCCGGTCGCGGGCCTTCTCCAGGAACGCCGCGTCGACCGCGCCGATGCCCTCGTCCAGCAGCAGGATCTCCGGGTCGATCGAGGTCACCACGCCCAGCGCGAGGCGGACCCGCATACCGGTGGAGTACGTGCGCAGCGGCATCGACAGGTAGTCGCCCAGCTCGGTGAACTCGGCGATGTCGTCGACCCGCTTCTCCATCTCCTTGCGGGTCATGCCCAGGAACAGGCCCCGGATCATGATGTTCTCGTAGCCGGAGATCTCCGGGTCCATGCCGACGCCCAGGTCGAACACGGGAGCGATCTTGCCCTGGATGCGGGAGCTGCCGCGGGTCGGCTCGTAGATGCCCGCGAGCAGGCGCAACAGGGTCGACTTGCCCGCGCCGTTGTGGCCGACCAGGCCGACCCGGTCACCGTGCCGCAGCGAGATGTTGATGTCGTGCAGCGCCTCGATGATCGGGACCCGGCCCTCCGAGCCGATCTTGCCGCCGACCTTGCCCAGGGCGAGCTTCTTCAGCGACCTCGACTTGGCGTCGAAGATCGGGAAGTCCACCGAGGCGTTCCAGACGTCGATGCTGACCATGATGTGGCGGCCTCACTCAGACCCAGTAGGAGACGCGGGCACGGTAGTTGCGCAGCGCGACCAGCGCCAGTGCCCAGCCGACGACGGTGAACGCGCCCACGACCACCCAGTGGTGCCAATCCTGCACCTGGCCGAGCAGCGGGGCCCGCACGATCTCCAGGAAGTGGTACAGGGGGTTGAACTCGGCGATCAGGATCTTCCAGCCGCCGTCGCCCTCGGTGAACTTGTTGAGCACACCCACGTGCCAGACGATCGGCGTCATGAAGAAGATCAGGTTGATGAAGCTGTGGATCACCGGGGGGATGTCGCGGAACCGGGTGCTGATGATGCCGAACACCACCGCCACCCAGACGGCGTTCACCACGAGCAGCAGGAACGCCGGGATGACGAGCACGATCGTCCACGAGACGCCCGGGTGGGTGACCGTGTCGCCCGCCATCTTGTACTCGCTGGTCAGGGCGGGGAAGTAGACCGCCAGGACCACGACGTAGACGACCAGGTTGTGCAGGAAGAACAGCACCTGGCGCCACACCATGCGCAACACGTGCACGGTCATCGGCGCGGGCAGGTGCTTGATGAGGCCCTCGTTGGCGATGAAGACCTCGGTGCCCTCCGTGACCACGCCGAGGATGAAGTTCCAGACGATGAAGCCGACCGTCACGTACGGGAGGAACGTGGACAGCTCCTGGCCGAGCAACGTCGAGTACAGCAGACCGAGCGCGAGGGCCGTGGTGCCCATCGAGATCGTGATCCACAGGGGCCCGATCACGGACCGCCGGTAGCGCTGCTTGATGTCCTGCCAGCCGAGGTGGCCCCACAGCTCGCGCTGCCGCCACGCGTCGCGCACGTCCCCGAACGCCCGCGCGAACGTGCGGGAGTCGGGTGCGGGGGGGACGACAGGTCGGTCGACCGTACTCGTGTGTTGCACGAGTGTTGAGACTACCGGCGGCAGGTAGGCAGACCTGCCGCCGGGCTGTCACGGTGCGGTCACCGACCCCGGACGGGGGTCCGGCACGCCGGTGACCTTCACGATCACCTGTTCGTGGTCGTAGGTGTATCCCTCGTAGCGGAACTCGGTCCCGGTCCGCTCCACGTACTCCGACCAGGCCTTGTGCTCGTGCTCGCGCCAGCCGGGGAAGTTGAAGTACTCGTCGAACAGGACGACGCTGCCGGGCACCAGCCGCGGTCCGACCAGGTCCAGCACGGTCTTCGTGGACGAGTACAGGTCGCAGTCGACGTGCAGGAACGACACCGGGCCGTCGTGCTCGGCGAGGAAACCGGGCAGGGTCTCGTCGAACCAGCCGACGACCAGGTCGGCGCCGGGCACGTCGGGCAGGTCGTCGACGTTGAACATCCCGGCGGGGAACCCGCTGCGCCAGTGCTCGGGCAGGCCCTCGAACGAGTCGAAGCCGTAGACCTGGTCCCCGCCGCGGGCGGCGGCGATGATCTTCAGCGTGGTGCCGGCGAAGACGCCGAACTCCAGCGTCAGGCCCTCCACCTCGACCAGGCCCAGCGCGTGTTCCAGCGTGGCGTGCGGGTGTTCGAAGTGCGGCGCCGACACCATGTGGTCGCGCACGAACCGCGCGCTGTCGGTCGCCGCGTCGCGCTCGCCCGCGAACACCAGGTCGCGGCGGGCGCGGATCTCGAACCTGCGGGTTTCCTCGGTGATGCGGCCCGCTTGGTGGCGCACCTCGTCCCGCAGTTCGGCCACTTCGCGGTGCAGCCGTTCCAGCTGCTCGTCGTGGGCCCGGTGGTACGGGCCCACGACGTCGTCGATCGCGCGAAGGATCTTGCCGCGGAGCCGCTTGCGCAGCTCCTCCACTGCCGGGTGGTGGCGCACTCTGTCGAGCACGTCCGTTCTCCTCACACTTCGACGTCAGAGACGCTGCACACGTTCGGGTAACGCCACACGTGTGTCCAGGGCCGTTACCCGAATGCCGCTACAGGTACTGGCCGCCGCGCACGTGCGTGCCCTCGGGCGCCTCGGCCGACGGCCCGGCGGGCAGGGCACGGCCGCGCATCTGCTCCAGCTGCACGCGGGCGGCCATCTGCTGGGCGAACAGGGCCGTTTGGATGCCGTGGAACAGGCCCTCCAACCAGCCGACCAGCTGGGCCTGGGCGATGCGCAGCTCCGCGTCGGAGGGGATGCCGTCCTCGGTGAACGGCAGGGACAGCCGCTCGAGCTCCTCGCGCAGCTCGGGGGCGAGCCCGTCCTCCAGTTCGTCAATGGACCGCTTGTGGATCTCCTTGAGCCGCTGGCGGCTGGCCTCGTCCAGGGGAGCGGCGCGCACCTCCTCCAGCAGCTGCTTGATCATCGTGCCGATCCGCATCACCTTGGCCGGCTGTTCGACCAGGTCGGTGACGTCCTGGCCACCGTCCTCGCCCGCGGGCACCCGCGCGGCCCCCACCGGGGTCCCGTCCGGCCCGACCACCACCACGTGCCGCTCGCTGTCAGCTGCCTCACTCATGAGCTCAATACTGGACCGATCGGGTGGCGCGTGGTGCACCGGGTAGGGCTGCGTCGGACGGCTGCGCTCCTGTCCCGGCGGCTCAGCCGAGGCGGCGCAATCCAACACCGCCGTGCGTCTCGCGCTCCGCAATCCAATAGTCTCGCGGGCATGGCGTTCGACGTCGCACGAGTCCGTGGGCTGTTCCCCGCGCTCGGCGACGGCTGGGTTCATCTGGACGCGCCCGCGGGGATGCAGGTCCCCGAGCAGGTGGCCACGGCCGTCTCCACCGCGCTGCGCGCACCGGTCTCCGGACCGGGCGGCATCTTCCCCGCCTCCCAACGCGCCGAGGCGATCGTGGACGCGGCCCGGCGCGCCGTCGCCGACCTGGTCGGGGCGGACCCGGCCGGTGTGGTGCTGGGGCCGAGCTCGGCCGTGCTGCTCCAGCGGCTGGCCGACGCGCTGTCCGAGGGCTGGTTCCTCGGTGACGAGGTGGTGGTGTCGCGGCTGGACCACCCGTCGAACATCGCGCCCTGGCAGCGGGCCGCCCAGCGCACCGGCAGCGTCGTGCGGTGGGCCGAGGTGGACATCGAGACCTGCGAGCTGCCCGCCTGGCAGTACGACGAGCTGGTCACCGACAAGTGCAAGCTGGTCGCGGTGACCGCCGCCTCCGGGTCCGTGGGCTCGCGCCCGGACCTGGCCAAGATCGCCCAGGCCGCCCGCCGCACGGACGCCCTGGTCGTGGTGGACGCCTCCTCCGCCGCCCCGTTCGTGCCGCTGGACATCACGTCGATGGACGCCGACGTGGTCGCGGTCTCCGCCAACGCCTGGGGCGGGCCGCCGGTGGGCGCGCTGGTGTTCCGCGACCCGTCCCGGCTGGACCTGCTGCCCTCGGTCGCGGTGGAGCCCGGCGCGCGGGGTCCCGAACGGTTGGAGCTGGGCCCGCACGCCTACCCGCTGCTGGCCGGTCTGGTGGCGTCCGTCGAGTACCTGGCCGGTTTGGACGACGCCGCGGTGGGGCCGCGCCGGGAGCGCGTGCTGACGTCGTTGTCCTCGGTGAAGGCGTACCAGGCGGGTCTTCTGGCTAATCTCATCAACGAACTGCGATCGCTCCGTCACGTCATGGTGATCGGCGACGCCATGCGGCGGGTACCGGCGCTGGCGTTCACGGTGGCCGGCGTGAAGTCGACCGAGGGCGTCGAGCACCTGGCCGAGCGCGGCGTCTGCGCGTTCGCGGACTCCGGCCAGCACGGCGTGTTCTCGGTCCTGGGGGTGGGCGAGGTCGGCGGAGCGATCCGCGTGGGCCTCGCGCACTACACGAACGCGGTCGAGGTGGACGAACTCGTGCGGGCGGTCGCCGAGCTGGGGTAGCCGGAGGTGTGGTGGACGACGCTCTGTCCCGGGAACTCGCCGACCTCGCCGCACTGCACCGCCTCGGCCCGCTGATGACCGAGTACCTGCCCACCACCCCGCACGAGCTGCGCCCGGCCGCGCTGGCGGCGGTGGTGGACGAGGTGCTCCTGGGCTCGCGGACGGTGCTGGTCGAGTGCGGGTGCGGCGCGTCCTCGGTCCTGCTGGCCCGTTTGCTGGCCCGCCGGGGTTTCGGGCACCTGCTGTCCATCGAGCACGACGAGCGCACGGCGGCCTTCGTGGCCAGCCAGCTGCGCCGGGAGGGCCTGGGCCACGTGGCCCGGGTGGTGCAGGCCCCGCTGACCCCGCACCCGGCCGCGCTGGGCAGCGCGCAGTGGTACCACCCGCAGCTGGTGCACGACGAGGTGTCGGCGTTCGTCGAGCGGTACGGCCTGGTGGACCTGCTCCTGGTGGACGGCCCCCTGCTCGGTGACGCCCGCTACCCGGCGCTCCCGGTGTTCCGGGGCGTCCTGGCGCCCGGCGCGGCCGTGCTGGTGGACGACGCGGAACGGCCCGACGAGCAGACCGTGCTCGTGCGGTGGGCGGAGGAGTTCGCCCTCCGCTTCCGGACCACTCCGCGCACCTTCCTGGCCACCGGCGTCGCGGTGGACTAGACCGCGCCGGCGTGGAACGCGCCGGGCTGGAACGCGGCCCGGATCGCGCTGGGCTAGAAGGCCAGGACCACCTTGCCGAAGATGCTGCCGCCCTCCAGGGCGCGGTGGGCGTCGGCGGCCTCCCGGATCGGCAGCACCCGGTCCACCACCGGCCTGACCTGCCCGGACGCGATCAGCGGCCACAGCCGGTCGCGGACGTCCGCCACGATCCGGCCCTTGCCGTGCGGACCGTCGACCGGGCGGAAGCGCAGGCCCGTGCCGGTGATCGAGCCGCGCTTGGTCAGCAGCTTGCCCAGGTTCAGCTCGCCCTTCACCCCGCCCTGCATGCCGATGACGACGATGCGGCCGTCGGTGTTGAGCGCGTCGACGTTGCGGCCCAGGTAGGCGGCGCCCATGTTGTCCAGGATGACGTCCGCCCGGACCTCGGAGACGAAGTCCTGGGTCTTGTAGTTCACGGTGATGTCCGCGCCCAGCTCGCGGCACCGCGCCAGGCGCTCGTCCGACCCGGCGGTGACGGCGACCTTCGCGCCCAGCGCCTTGGCGACCTGGATCGCGTGCGTGCCGATGCCGCCCGCACCGCCGTGCACCAGGAACGTCTCGCCCTCGGTCAGGCGCGCGAGCATGACGACGTTGGACCACACCGTGCAGGCCACCTCGGGCAGCGACGCGGCGGTCACCAGGTCCACGCCGTCGGGCAGGGGCAGCAGCTGGGCGGCCGGCACGGCGACCTTCGACCCGTACCCGCCGCCCGCGAGCAGCGCGCACACCCGGTCGCCCACGGCCCACCCTGTGACACCCTCGCCGAGCGCGGCGACCGTGCCCGAGCACTCCAGGCCCAGGACCTCCGACGCGCCGGGCGGCGGCGGGTAGTGGCCCTGCCGCTGGAGCAGGTCGGCCCGGTTGACCGCGGTGGCGGCGACGTCCAGCAGCACCTCGCCGGGTCCGGCGACGGGGTCGGGCGCCTCGGCCCACTCCAGGACGTCCGGCCCGCCGGGTTCACGAATGGTGATCGCGTGCATGGCCCTCAACGTAATCCGGTGGCCCCGGCGTCGCCGCGCCCGCCACCATCGACCGGCATGGACCCCTGGCCCTACCGGCACCTGGTGCTGCGCACACCCCGCCTCGAACTGCGCCCGGACGACGACGAGGGCCTGCTGGAGCTCGTCGACGTGATCCTGGACGGCATCCACCCGCCCGACGAGATGCCCTTCGGCGTCGAGTGGACCGACGCGCCGCGCGACCGGCTCGGGACCAACGCCCTCCAGTACCACTGGTCCGTGCGGGCGGAGCAGCGGCCGGGCCGGTGGGCGGTGAACTTCCTGGTCCGCCGCGACGGTCGGGTGATCGGCGAGCAGACCCTGGTCGGGCACGACTTCGCGGTCACCGGCGAGGTGTCCACCGGCTCCTACCTGGGGCGTCGGCACCAGGGCGTCGGCCTGGGCACCGAGATGCGGGCGGCCGTACTGGTGTTCGCGTTCGACCACCTCGGCGCTCGCACGGCCCGGTCCAGCGCGTTCGTGGACAACCCGGCGTCGCTGGCCGTCAGCCGCAAGCTCGGCTACCGGCCGGACGGCACCCTCGTGCAGGTCCGCCGGGGTCAGCGGGCCGAGCAGACCCGGCTGGTGCTGGACCGGGACGACCTCGTCCGGCCCGACTGGGACCTGGGGGTGACGGGCGTCACGCAGTGCCTGCGGTTGCTCACGGGCTGAGAACCCGCCGAGTGACGGATTGCTTTCGGCACGTCACCGGGTGAGGGTTCGGCATCCGAGTGAAGGGGAAACTCGACCATGTCAGGTAGAACCCGGATGCGCCGCGCGGCGATCGCCGCGGCGACCGCGTCCCTCGCCTTCGTGGCCGCTCCGGCCGTCGACGCGGCACCCGCGACGACGGCCCTGCCCGGCCCGGCGCTGGCCCACAAGCTGACCCGCGGCGTCACGGTGGAAGGGGTCAACCGCCACCTGATCGCCTTCCAGCGCATCGCCGACCGCAACGGCGGCAACCGCGCGGCCGGCACGCCCGGCTACGACGCCAGCGTCGAGTATGTCGCGGGCAAGTTGCGCGGCGCGGGCTTCGACGTCACCACGCCCGAGTTCACCTACCAGGTGCAGGTGACGGACGCGGCGACGGCGAAGGTCGGCACGACCACCTACGAGAACATCCCGCTGACGTTCTCGCCGCAGACCCCGGTGGGTGGCGTGACCGGGCCGCTGCGCGTCGTGCCGGAGGACGGCTCGACGGGCTGCGAGGCGACCGACTTCGCGGGCCAGGACTTCACCGGGTCGGTCGCCCTGATCCGCCGCGGCGGCTGCACGTTCGACATCAAGCACCGCAACGCCGCCGCCGCGGGCGCCATCGCCGTGATCATCTCGAACAACATCGACGGCAAGCTGTCCGGCGTCACGCTCGGCTCGCCCGGCGTGGTCCCGACCGGCGGCGTCTCGAAGGCCGACGGCACCGCGCTCGCGGCCTCCGCCGGCCAGCCGGTCACGGTGGACCTGCGCTACCACGCCGAAGACCGCGTGTCCCGCAACGTGATCGCCCAGACCAAGACCGGCCGCGCCGACAACGTCGTGTTCGCGGGCGCCCACCTGGACAGCGTCGCGGCCGGTCCCGGCATCAACGACAACGGCTCGGGCTCGGCGGGCCTGCTGGAGACCGCGCTGAAGCTCGGCGGTTCCCCGAACGTCAAGAACGCCGTGCGCTTCGGCTGGTGGGGCGCGGAGGAGCTGGGCCTGCTCGGCTCGACCGCGTACGTGAAGGGGTTGACGTTCGAGCAGCAGCTGGACATCGCGCTGTACTTGAACTTCGACATGATCGGCTCGCCGAACGCCGGCTACTTCATCTACGACGGCGACAACTCCGACGGCGTCGGCGCGGGCCCCGGCCCCTACGGTTCGGCCCAGATCGAGAAGGCGTTCGCCGACTACCTGACGGTGGAGAAGCAGATCCAGGTCGAGGGCACGGACTTCACCGGCCGCTCGGACTACGGCGAGTTCATCCGCCAGGGCATCCCGGCCGGCGGCCTGTTCACCGGCGCCGAGGTCCTCAAGACCGAGGCCCAGGTGGCGAAGTGGGGCGGCCGGGCGGGCATCGCCTACGACCCGAACTACCACCAGGTCGGCGACACCCTGGGCAACATCGACCGAGTGGCCCTGGACCGCAACTCCGACGCCCTGGCCTGGGTGACGGCGGTCTACGCGATCAGCACGGAAGACGTGAACGGCGTCCCCTCCCGCGCCTCCCGCGCCACCGTCCGAGCCGAAGCCGCCCGCACCCTGTCCCTCGACGAGCACCACGAGGAACACCACACGCACGACGCGACGGAGTGACCGCCTAGCTCCGGCGTGAAGGGCCGAACCCGCTCCGGTGGGTTCGGCCCTTTTCCTTTTCCCACCGGCAGAAGATCGTTTGGCTGACCGTCACGGCCGACCACCGGCCCCGTCCGTTCCCCGTGCCCGATGAGGACGTGACCCCGGTCCAGCCCCGGCGGCGGGCGGCCAGACGCCTCCCGCCGGCGGCTGGCGCAAACCGGTGCGAGCGCGCTCGGCCTGCCGGCCCTGGTGGGCGGCGTCGGCGCGTTGCTGCACACCCGCGTGACCCGCGCGCGAGGGGTGCGACCGTCCGAAGAGGACCGGCCGCACCCCTCGCCGCCGTGTTCGACCCGGGAGCGCCCGGCGGTCGCCGGAACACCGCCACCGGCCAAGGGGTCAACGCCCCGCCGGGAACGTCCGGCCGGCACCCCTCGGCTACCCTGGCAGGCGCTGGGTAGCGTGTCCGAGCGGCCGAAGGATCACGTCTTGAAAACGTGCGAGGGTTGACCCCCTCCGTGGGTTCGAATCCCACCGCTACCGCAAGTGCCGGCGACCGGCGGACCGCCTCGAACCCGACCGGGTGCGGGGCGGTTCCCCTGAACGCCGTAGGTTCGCCCGGTCAGCCGTCCAGGCCGCGCAGGTGCGTGATGACCCGGTCGAAGACCTTCGCCAGCACCTCCTGCTCCTCGCGGGACAGCAGGTCGATCATGTGTTCCCGGACACCCTCGACGTGCGTCGGCGCCGAGCCCTCCAGGGTGTGCATGCCCTTGTCGGTCAGTTCCGCGAACACCCCGCGGCCGTCCTCCGGGCACTCGCGGCGGACCAGGAGGCCTTCGCGTTCCATGCGGGCGACCTGGTGGGAGACGCGGCTCTTCGAGGAGGCCACCTCGTCCGCGAGCTGGGACATCCGCATCCGCAGGCCCCGCTGTTCGGACAGGCGCACGAGCACCTCGTAGTCGGCCAGGGACACGCCGTGCCGGTCCTGGAGTTCGCGGTGCAGTCGGTCCGCCAGCATGGACGCGCCGACCACGTAGTTCCGCCACGCCCGCATCTCACCGTCGTCGAGCCACCGCGGCTGCTGCTCAGTCACCCCTCCAGGCTATGCCCGCGCAACTCCGTTAACGGGCGATCCACACACATGTCTGGTGCACGTCAGATTGGAAAGGCAAACTCCCTGACCTTGGTGCGCCCTCCTACCGGGGCGCCGTCAGGGAGGAACCCCTTATGACCTCGTTCAGACGGACCACGGCCGCGCTCGCGCTCGCCGCCGTGTCCGGGCTGGCCGTCACCCTCGCGCAGGCGCCGGCCCAGGCCGACGACAAGGCCCCGCGCACGGTGGACGTCCGCCTGATCGGCATCAACGACCTGCACGGCAACATCGAGCCGCCCTCCGGCTCGTCCGGGCGGGTCACGCTGTCGGACGGCACCCAGGTCACCGCGGGCGGCGCCGCGTACAACGCCACGCACATCAAGAACCTCCAGGCGCAGGTGCGCAACTCGGTCATCGTCGGCCAGGGCGACCTGATCGGCGCGTCGCCGATCGTGTCGGCGCTGTTCCACGACGAGCCGACGATCGAGGTCCTCAACTCCGTCGGCATGGACACCACCGCGGCCGGCAACCACGAGTTCGACGAGGGCTACCAGGAGCTGCTGCGCATGCAGCGCGGCGGCTGCCACCCGGTGGACGGCTGCCAGTTCCGCGAGACCTACGACGGCGCGAACTTCCCGATCCTGGGCGCGAACGTGACCCTGGCCAAGAACGGCATGCCCGCGCTGCCGCCGTTCTGGGTGGAGTTCCGCGACGGCGTCCCGATCGGCTTCATCGGCATGCCGCTCAAGGACGTCCCGATCCTGGTCGACCCGAACGGCATCAAGGAGCTGAAGTTCGGCGACGAGATCGCCGCCGCCGACCGCTACGCGAAGCTGCTCGACTGGCTGGGCGTCAAGACCATCGTGCTGCTCATCCACCAGGGCGACAACACGCAGGGCGGCGGCCCCGACGACTGCAAGCTGGGCGCCACCAAGGGTCCGGGTCAGGTCATCGCCGAGAGCGTGTCGCCGAAGATCGACGCGGTCTTCTCCGGCCACAGCCACCAGCACTACAACTGCACGGTCACCGACCCGGCGGGCAACCCGCGCCCGTTCATCGAGGGCCTGGCGTTCGGCCGCGAGCTGTCCGTGGTCGACCTGAAGATCGACAAGCGCAGCCGCGACGTCATCCGCTCGGAGACCAAGGCGCGCAACCACGTCGTCACCCGCGACGTGGCGGCGGACCCGGAGATCCAGGCCATCATCGACCTGGCGAAGTCCAAGTCCGGCCCGATCGCCAACAGGCCGATCGGCACCATCGGCGCGGACATCGTCCGGGCGGCGAACCCCGCGGGCGAGATGCCGCTGGGCTACCTGATCGCCGACTCGCAGCTGGAGGCCACCAAGGGCAACGGCGCCGTCCTGGCGCTGATGAACCCCGGTGGCGTCCGGGCCGACCTGACCTTCGCGAGCTCGCCCGCCGGCGAGGGCGACGGCGTGGTCACCTACGGCGAGGCGTTCACCGTCCAGCCGTTCGGCAACATCCTCCAGACCGTCACCCTGACCGGCACGCAGATCAAGGCGGCGCTGGAGCAGCAGTGGCAGGTCGTCAACGGCGCGACCCGGCAGATCGTCCTCCAGCCGTCGTCGGGCCTGACCTACACCTGGTCGGCCGGCGCGCCGCTGGGCTCGAAGGTGTCGAACATCGTCCTGAACGGGGCTCCGCTGGACCCGGCCGCGAACTACCGGGTCACCATCAACTCGTTCCTCCAGGGCGGCGGTGACGGGTTCTCCACCTTCACCGGCGGCACGAACATCACCGGTGGCGGCATCGACCTGGACGCGTTCACCGGGTACCTCGCCGCGCACCCCGGCGTGACCGCTCCGGCACTCGGGCGCATCACGACCGTGGCGTGAGGCCACGCGCTGTGAGCGGGCGGGGCCACGTCCGCTCACAGCGCGCGACCACCGTCCCACTGAGACGGATGAGGATCGTTTCACCAGTTCAGGGCGATGCGGAACGGTTGAATAACGGGCCGATCAAGCGCATCCTTGAGGTGGACCTGCCGCGAGGTGATCCCAGCAAGGACCTCGGACGGCACGCCCGGAAGGGGTAGGTGGTGCGGTGCAGAGAAGTCCTCGCTGTGACGATCCGCGTTCGGCCGCAACCCCGCGGGTGGGATGGTGCAGATCGTCCCGGTCGCGATCGTGAGCGGTTCCCACGAGGTTTCGAGCGCGCGGCGCTTCCGGCGTGATCGACGCGTACGACGCTGTTGACCCCGGTGCGAATCCTGGTGCCGTCTCGCACGTCGGCACCGGCCGAGGTCCACGCCACCTCGTAGACGGCCGCGGAACACGTCACTCCACATAGGGAAGAAACCCGGGTGCGGTGCCGGCGACGTCGGGCTCCGCACCCGGGCTCGTCCGCGCTACCCCCCAATCGTTCACCGACACGGTGTCCGCGCTGTCGATCGCGGGTACCCGAGGGCGGCTATCGTGATCCCGCCCCAGGGGTGCGCGGTTGGAGGACAGCGTGCAGTTCAACGAGGACGCCGAGCTCGACACGTCACAGGTCAGCGACCAGCGCGGGGTCGGCGGTCGCGTCGCCCTGGGTGGCGGCGGGCTCGGGATCGTGGGCCTGATCATCTACTTCGTGCTCTCCCAGCTCGGCGGCGGCGTGGAGCTGCCCACCGGCTCGGGCTTCTCCGACGTCGGCCGCGACCAGCAGGTCGGCTCCGAGGCCATCGCGACCAAGTGCAAGACCGGCGCGGACGCCAACCGCGAGGCCGACTGCCGCGCGGTCGCGTTCATCAACTCGATCCAGGGCTTCTGGACCGACCAGTTCGCGCGCTCGGGCAACAGCTACCAGCGGGCGCAGACCAACTTCTTCGCCGGCGGCGTCCAGACCCGCTGCGGCAACGCGACCTCCGCGGTCGGCCCGTTCTACTGCCCGGCCGACGCGCAGGTCTACATCGACCTGAACTTCTTCCAGGAGTTGCAGCAGAAGTTCGGCGCCACGGGCGGCCCGTTCGTCGAGGCCTACGTCTTGGCCCACGAGTACGGCCACCACGTCCAGAACCTGCTGGGCACCTCGGACCGGGTGCGCACCCGCAGTGGACCCAAGTCCGACGCCGTCCGGCTGGAGCTGCAAGCCGACTGCTACGCCGGCGCCTGGGCCAACCACGCCACGACCATCCCCACCGCCTCCGGCAAGCCGTTGATCACCGGTGTCACGCAGGAGGACATCGCGGCGGCCCTGGACGCGGCGGCCCGCATCGGTGACGACTTCATCCAGCGCGAGCTGGGCGGCGGCCGGGTCGACACGACCCAGTTCACGCACGGCTCGTCGGCGCAGCGCCAGAAGTGGTACACGCTGGGCTACGAGACGGGCGACCCGGCGCGCTGCAACACCTTCGACACCGACAACCTGGGCTGACCCCGACTTCCAGCCCTCGACCAGCCCTCTCTAGTCCGAGCCGAGCACCCGGACCGCACGGGCCAGCAGGGCGCGCAGGGTCGCGCGCTCCTCGTCGGTGAACTCGTCGGCCAACCGCCGCTCCACCGCCGAGGCCCGCGCGTCCGCGGTCTCGAAGACGCCGCGCCCGGCCTCGGTCAGCCGGGTCTCCAGCACGTTGCGGTGCACTTCGTGCGGTACGCGGGCGATCAGGGCGCCCGCTTCCAGGTTGCGCAGGATCGTCGTCATCGTCTGCGGGGTGACGCGGCACTTCCGGGCCAGTTCGGCCGCCGAGACGCCGGGGTTCTCGCTGAGCACCAGCAGGGTCGCGTACTGCGCCACGGTCAGTCCCGACGGCCGGACGGCCTGCTGCTTGGCCTGCATCAACGCGTGTTCCGCGTGCTTGATGTCGCCGCCCAGGCGCTCCTCGAACGGCATGCCCATGCCCGCCATCGTAATAACCCGTTGACGGATATCAGAGCTCTGATCTAACTTCGTGCTCGTACTAACCTACGAGGACGGAGCAATATGCGTTTCCTGATCGCCCTGGTCGCGGTCCTCCTCCTGGTCGCCGCACCGGCACAGGCCACCCCGAGCCCGCACGTCGTCACCGGTCACTCGACCGAACTCCACCCGGAGGGGATCACCTGGGACCCGGTCCGCCGGGCCTTCCTGGTCGGCTCGGTCCGCCGCGGCACCGTCGAGGTCGTCCGCCCGGACGGCACCACCCGCACCCTGGTGCACGACCCGCGCATGGTGTCCACCCTGGGCGTCCACGCCGTCGGCACGAAGCTCTACGTCACCTTCGCCGACCTCGGCCTGAGCCCCCGCTCCACCCCGGACACCACCTACAAGTCCTCCGGCCTGGCCGTCTACGACCTGGTCACCGGCCGCCTGCTGCACTTCGTCGACCTCGCGATCGGCGAGGGCAGGCACGGCGCCAACGACGTCGCCGTGGACCGGCGCGGCAACGCCTACGTCACCGACCCGGCCTCCGACGCGATCTACCGCGTCGACCCGCACGGCCGCGCCACCGTCCTGCACCGCGACGCGCGCTTCGGCAGCGCCTCGATCGGCCTCAACGGCATCGTCTGGCACCCGGCGGGCTTCCTGATCGCCGGCCGCTACGACACCGGCACGTTCTTCAAGATCCCCGTCGACAACCCGTCCGCCTTCACCGAGATCACCACCGACCGGGACCTGACCGGCGCCGACGGCCTGGACCTGCGCCCCGACGGCACCCTCGCCGTGGTCACCAACTCGCTCGGCGCACCCGGCACCAACGCCGTCACCGTCCTGCGCTCCCACGACAACTGGAAGACCGCCCACACCACCCGCCGCACCGCTCCTTGGGGCGACGACGAACCGACCACGATCGCCCGGTCGCCCCACGGCAGCTACGCCGTGGACGGCAACATCGGTGCCCTGTTGGCCGGCACGACGTCCGACACCTTCACCCTGCGCGAACTGTGACGGGGAAACCCTTTTCCTGATCTTTCCCGTCCAGTAGGTTCCGCCCGGAAAGAAATGACCACCCGCTCGGCGGCGGCTCGGGGGACGTCGGCCACCCGCGGCGGGCAGAAAATCTCTACCGGGGGGAAAGACCCTTGCCCAGTCATGGCACTGGCGCGCGCCCGCGTGCGCGCACGAAGATCCTCAGAACGGCGACGGCGGGCGCACTGGCGCTCGCCGTCGCCCTCGGCGGCACCACCGCGTGGGCGCAGGACACCGAGCCCACCACCCCGCCGCCGACCACGGAAACCGTGACGCCGACCGACACGGCGACGCCGACCGAGAGCCCGACGCCCACCGAAACCCCGACCTCGTCGGACACCCCGTCCGCCACGCCGTCGGAGACGCCGAGCACTACCACGGAGCCCAGCGCGCCGGCGGAGACCAAGCCCGCCGAGCAGGCGCCGGAGATCCCGGCCGAGAAGAAGGCCGAGGTCTTCGAGGACGAGCTGGACGCGCAGGCCGCGCCGCCGCTGCCCGACCTCCGGGTCACCGCCGCGTTCGACCGCGCCGAGTACGAGGTCGACGCGGACATCAAGATCCGCGTCACCGTCGAGAACGTCGGCAAGGTCACCGCGACCGACGTCCGGCTCCGCGAGAGCAGCGGCTGGCTGGAGCTGCGCTCCGGTGGGCCGGAGCTGCACCAGGTGCCCGGTCCCCAGCTGGTCCCGGGCGAGCGCCGCACCTACGACCTGGTGGCCCGCCAGGTCGCCGACTCCGGCTCGAACGACCTCCTCTTCCAGATCGAGACGTGGTACGGCCCGCAGCGGTACCCGCTGGTCGACGCGAACCCGAACGACAACTACTTCCAGGCCCGTGCGCGCGTGCTGCGCGAGCGCGGCTCGGTGGACGTCGTGGTCTTCAACGACGACAACGGCAACCGCCAGGCCGACGAGGGCGAGCGCCGCAGCGGTGTCCAGCTCTTCGCGTACGGCGAGACCGACACTAAGCGGCTGAGCGGCACGTCCGGGGCAGACGGCACGATCAAGTGGACCGGCGCGACCACCGGCCACTACCGGATCCGGACCAACTACCCCGAACCGCGCGTGCCCGCGCCGGGCTTCGCCGAGTTCGACGTCGTCGCGAACCAGACGCGGACCGTGCTGGTGCCGCTGGTCAACCCGGTCTCGCAGGTCATCGAGCCCACCGTCGAGTTCCTCGACGACCCGTACGTGAACGCCGGCGACCCGGTCAAGGTCAAGATCACCGTCAAGAACGCGGGCACCCAGCCGCTGAGCGGTGTCGTCGCGGTGTGCGGCACGTTCAGCAACGTGCCCGGCCTGCCCGGCACCGGCCCGTCGTGGGCGCCGCTGAACCCGGACGGCCCCGGCCTCACGCTGGCCGCCGGCGAGACCAAGACCCTGACGGTCACCGACGTCGTGCCGCAGGCCGCGTACGACGAGGGCTGGGTCCAGGTCAACTGCGAGTTCGGCGACAACGGCCGCAACACCCAGGGCTACCGCGGCGCGTCCGACACCGCCGACGTCAACGGCCGCTACGGCACGGTCGAGGGCACGCTGGTGCTCGACGAGGGCGACACCGAGCGCCCGCTCGACGCGACGATCGTCGCGCTCGACCAGCGCAGCGGGCTGGCGGTCGACCGCGCCTACGCCGACGCGGACGGCCGCTGGCGGATGGCCCGGGTCGTCTCCGGCCCGACGAAGTTCCTGGTGCTGGGCGAGTTCCAGCCCGAGGACGGCGCAGAGTTCGTCGTGGACGTCCCCCGGGGCGGCGTGGCGCGACCGGCGTTCCGCGTGAAGGCCGGGCCGAAGGTCGAAGAGCCGAGGTGGTCGCCGAAGCTGGAGGTCACCGCGTCCTTCGACAAGGCCGTGTACGACGTCCGCGACGTGTGGACGGCCCGGATCAAGGTCGCCAACACCGGCACCCTCGGCAGCACCAGCGCGCACTGGTACGAGGACTACGGCACGGCCAGTGGCCTGGAGTACGACCGCGGGCAGTTCGCGCCGTTGCGGGGTGACCGCGGGTATGGCGTCGAGCTGTGGCCGGGCGAGTTCGTCGAGCTCACCGTCACCGGCACGATCAGCCCGTACCTCGGGGGCGACACCGTGCGGCTGAAGGGCTCGGTCGGGTCCGGCCCGCCGGGCGGGACCAACCCGACCGTCGACCTCACCGCCAAGGTGGCGTTCCAGACCGGTGACGCCGAGTTCCTGGTCTACGGGGACGCCAACGGCAACGGCGCGTTCGACCAGGGCGAAGCGCTGCCCGACCTGGAGGTCTCCCTCTACGGTGGCGTGCCGAGCCGCTCGCTGAGCGGCAAGACGGACGGCTCCGGGCGCTACCGGGCCACCGGCACGACGGCGGGCACGCACGAGGTCCGCATCGGTACCAGGGACACCGGCTGGGCCGTGCCGCTCGACTTCTACAACAAGCTCGTGGTCGAGGGCGGCAAGACCACCACCGTCGAGATCGGCCTGGTGCGTCCTCTGTCCAACACGCTCACCGCGTCGCTGGAGTTCGACAAGGAGCGCTACCACAAGGACGAGAAGATCGACGTCAAGCTCACCTTCACCAACACCGGTCCCGACGTGCTGGTGAAGGTGTTCTGCGCCGGCGAGCTCGGCATCCCCACCAACGGCCCCGAGTGGGGACCGTTCGCGGACAACGGTCCGGGCGTGGTCGTGCCCTCCGGGGCGACGAGCGAGTTCCACGTGCTCACCGCCATCCCGGAGTACGCCGCGAAGTCCGGTGTCGTCGGGCTGGGCTGCGAGTTCGGCCCGGTCCGGGGCGACGGCCTCCCGTCGGCGCACGACATCGCGGCGGTGACCGGCGAGGTCTGGACGACCAAGGGCCAGGTGCTGACCGGCGAGTACCCCTACCAGCCGGTGCCGGGCGTGAAGGTCGTCCTGCTGGACCACTTCACCGACGAGCCGGTCGCGCAGGCCGTGGCCGACGACTCGGGCGCGTTCACGTTCCCGGACCTCGCGGTGGGCTGGTACACGCCGGTCGTCGTCGGGCCGTGGAAGGTCCGGGTCAACCGGCAGCTGCCGCTGTTCCAGGTCGTCTCGGGCAGCACCTACCCGCAGAACGTGTACGTCGACCCGGGTCCGGAGGTGGCCGACCCGTGGCCGCCGACGACGCCGGGTGTCCCGACCGTCCCCGGCGACCCCAACGCCGCGGCCGGCACCGGTGGTCAGGCGCAGACCGGCACCCGGCTGGCCGACACCGGGGCGAGCGTGATCACCCTCGGGCTGCTGGGCCTGCTGGTGCTCGCGCTGGGCTTCGTCGCCGTGGTGACGGGCAGGCGCCGCACGGCCTGAAGTGAGTGAGCGGAGGGGGCGTGGCCTGGACGGGCCGTGCCCCCTCTGTCGTGCGAGGCCCTGTCGTGCGGGCCACACCGCGTTCCGCCGCGCGGAGTGTTAGCGTCGCTAAACAACTTGTCGAGTTGGGGGTGGACGTGACGACGTGGGAAGCGGTCTTCGTCGTCCTCGCCGGGGTGTTCGCGGGCGGCATCAACACCGTGGTCGGGTCGGGCACGCTGGTGACCTTCCCCGTGCTGCTGGCGGTCGGGTACCCGCCGGTCACCGCGAACGTGTCCAACAGCCTCGGGCTCGTCCCCGGGTCGTTGAGCGGCGCGTGGGGCTACCGCCGCGAACTCCGCGGGCAGGCGGGCCGGGTCAAGCGGCTGCTGCCCGCCTCGATCCTCGGCGGGATCGTGGGCGCGGTGCTGCTGGTCGTGCTGCCGGCCGAGGCGTTCTCGGCGATCGTGCCCGTCCTCATCGCCGTCGCGCTCGTCCTCGTGGTGCTGCAACCCTGGCTCAACCGCAAGCTCGCCGAACGGGAACGGCACGAGCACGGCGGCCTGTCGCTGTGGGTCGGCGTGTTCCTCGCGGGCATCTACGGCGGCTACTTCGGTGCGGCGCAAGGCGTTCTGGTGATGGGGTTGATGGGCGTGCTCATGAACGAGCACCTCCAGCGCATGAACGCCCTCAAGAACGTGCTCACCGCGTTCGTGAACCTCGTCGCGGGCATCCTGTTCATCTTCATCGCCGACGTGGCTTGGCTCGCCGTGGCACTGCTCGCGGTCGGCTCGGTGATCGGCGGGCAGATCGGCGCGAAGGTCGGCCGCCGACTCCCACCGACCGCGCTGCGGGCGGTCATCGTGCTGGTGGGAGTGGCGGCCATCGTCCAGTTGCTGGTGAAGGACTAGAACTGGAAGGACTTCGCGGCGGCCAGGAAGGCGTCGTTCTCCTCCGGCTCGCCGATCGTCACGCGCACCCCGTCACCGACGAACGCCCGCACGACCACCTTGTGCGCCAGGCAGTGCTCGTTGAACGCGGCGGTGCGGTCGCCCAGCGGCAGCCACACGAAGTTCGCCTGCGACTCCGGCGCCTCGAACCCGGCGGCGATCAGCTCCGACCGGACCCGCGCCCGCTCGCCGACGATCGCCCGGCACCGCGCCATCAACTCGTCCTCGGCGTCCAGCGACGCGATCGCGGCCACCTGCGCCAGCGCGTTCACGCTGAACGGCACGTAGACCTTGCGCAGCGTCTCGGCCACCTCCGGCGACGCCACGGCGTAGCCCACGCGCAGCCCGGCCAGGCCGTAGGCCTTGGAGAACGTGCGCAGCACGGCCACGTTGTCCCGGCCCGCCGCCCACTGCCGCTTGGCCAGCTCCACCCCGTCCGGGATGGCGTCGTCGTCCACGAACTCCCGGTAGGCCTCGTCGACCACGACCAGAGCGTCGCGCGGCACGCGTTCGATGAACGCCTCGATCTGCTCGGTGCGCAGCGCCGTGCCGGTCGGGTTGTTGGGGTTGCACAGGAACACCAGCCGGGTCTTCGGCGTGATCGCGGCGGCCATCGCGTCCAGGTCGAGCCCGTGCCCGGCGGTCAGCGGCACGCGCACCTGCCCCGCGCCGACGACCTGGGTGATGATCGGGTACGCCTCGAAGGAGCGCCACGGGAACACCACCTCGTCGGCCTCCGTGCAGGTGGCCTGCACCACCTGCTGGCACAGCGTCACGGAGCCGCAGCCCACGGCCACCCGCTCCGGCGCCACACCGAGCTTGTCGCCCAATCGCGCCACGAGGTCGGTGGCGGCGTTGTCGGGGTAGCGGTTCACGGCGGTGGCCGCGTCCGCGATCGCCCGCACCACGCTGGGCAGCGGTCCGGCCGACACCTCGTTGCTCGCCAGCTTGATCGCGCCGGGGATGGTTTTGCCGGGCACGTAACTGGGTAGCGCGGAGAGGTCTGCGCGGGTTCGCACGGTCATCCAAGTGCTCCTTCCGGTTCTGACCAGGACGTTAGCCGCTCAAGACCCGGATGGGGCATACCAGCCGTCTGGTTGCTCACGTTGACTGACGTTCACCCCGACGTGGAAGGGTTGCGCCATGACACCTACCCGCACCGAGACGCTCTCGCTCACCGACGGCCGCACGCTGCGGCTGACCGTCGCCGAGCCGGAGAACGTCGTCCGCGGCGGCATCGTCGTCCTGCACGAGGCGCGCGGCGTGACCGACACCGTCCGGGGACTGGTGAGCAGTCTCGCCGGCGAGGGGTGGCTCGCGGTCGCCCCGCACCTGTACCACGGCGCCGAGGACGAGCCGGCGGACGCGGACGAGCGGGCAGGCAGGCTGTCCGGCGAGTCGGTGCTGGCCGACACGGACGTGGCGTTCGTGTGGCTCGGGCAGCAGGGCGTGAGCACCGACCGGCTCGGCGTCATGGGCTTCGACCTGGGCGGATCGGTCGCGATGGTGGTTGCGGGAAGCCGAAGCATCGGCGCCGCGGTCACCGTGGGTGGCGGCGGCATCCTGGAACCGCTGGCCGAGGGGCTGCCCTCGCTGGTGGAGGTGGCGGAGGAACTGGCGTGCCCCTGGCTGGGGCTCTACGGCGACGACGACGCGGAGATCCCGTTCTCGGACGTGGAGAAGCTCCGGGACGCCGCCGCGTCGGCGTCCGTGGCGACCGACGTGGTCCGCTTCGAGCACACCAGCCACCGGTTCGACACCACCCCGTCCGCCAGCGCCGAGGCCTGGCAGCGCGCGCTCAACTGGTTCGACTCCCACCTGCGCTGAAGCGCTCCGACAAGAGTCTTTACAGCGGCTTGGAACCGGACGTGCTTCCCGGTACATCTAAGGAGTGCGTCCGCCAACGCCGGCGCGGACGCGGTGGCTGGGTAACGCGCGGCGCGACTTCGGCGAAGTGCGCAGTGCAGGGGGTAACTGATGAGCGACGGGAACACCGTTCCACTGACACATCCCGCACCACCGGTGAGCGCGCCGTACCCGGTGCCGGACACTTCGACGACGCAGGTGATCACGGCGGCCGACCTGCCGCAGACCGCGGCGGGTCCCTTCGCCGCGGCCGTGCAACCGCCGCCACTGGCGCCACCGCCACTGGCGCCGCCGGCTGACGGCGCGACCGTGACGCTGAGCGCTCCCGGCCTGTCCGAGGCGCCGACCTTCGCCACGACCGTCCAACCGACTCCACCGGCACCCGCCGACGCGCCGACGCTCGCCACCGGGGCGCAGCCGGTGCCGCCGGCCGACGCGCCGACGTTGTCGACGGGCGCGCAGCCCGTGCTGACCGCTGACGCGCCGACGTTGTCGACCGGAGCACAGCCCGTGCTGACCGCTGACGCGCCGACGTTGTCGACCGGAGCACAGCCCGTGCCGCCGGCCGACGCGCCGACCTTCGCCACCACCGTGCAGCCGACGCCACCGGCACCCACCGACGCGCCGACGTTCTCGACGGGCGTGCAGCCGGTGCCGCCGGCCGACGCACCGGCGCTGTCGACGGGCGCGCAGCCGGTCGTCCAGGCACCCGCGCCGACCGCACCCGCACCCGCCGGCCCGGCGCCGACCGACCAGTCCGCCACGCAGGTGATCAAGCCCGAGACGCTCGCCGGCGTCTCCCCGAACTTCGCCACCGCCGCCCAGACCGACCTCCAGAAGGCCACCACGGCGCTGGACGCGGTCGACAAGGAAGAGGTCAAGCTCGACCTCGACAAGCAGGCCGTGCACGACCTGCTCAAGCTGATCACCCAGGCGCGCGACGTGGTCGACGGCGTGCACCGCACCGCCGTCGACAGCCTCGACGTGGAGCTCAAGTTCGGCAACAACTGGGTCGGCGAGGCGATCAGCCGCCGGCTGCGCGAGGTGGCGGTGGGCGACGACGCGTCGGCCGTCTCGGTCATCGGCGACTTCCTGAACGTGCTGTTCGAGGTCGAGAAGACCATCCGCGACGCCGCCCGCAACCTGGAGGACGCCGACGACGAGGCCGCCGACGTCTTCGGCAAGGCGGCGGGGGAGGTCAAGGGTCCGTGAGCAACAACAGGCCCGGCAACAACGGCAACCAGGGCAACCACGGCAATCAGGGGAACCACGGCAACCAGGGGAACAACGGGCAGCACCACGGCCACGACAAGCCCAGCGACCTCGGCCAGAAGGTCGACTGGATGACCTACTCGCACGAAGCCCTCTACAAGATGATCCACGAGGGCGTCGACCTGAAGGCCGCCGGTTCCGCGCAAGCCGACTGGACCGCCGTGGGCAAGCAGCTCACCGACGTGCACGAGCTGCTCGCGCGCGCCATCGCCCAATCCCAGCAGGCGTGGTCCGGCGAGTCGGCCGACCGCGCCCGGGAAGCGCTGGAGTCGGTCGAGAAGTGGGCGCTCAACACCAGCGACCACGCCGGGAACGTCGCCAAGTGCATCGGCGACGAGATCCAGCACGTGCAGACCGCGCGCGAGATGATGCCCCCGCCGGTGCCCCCGGCCCCGCTGCCCGACCCGGCCGTCCCGCCGACCACCGGCACGCCGGTCGCGCCGACGCCGGTGCGCTCGCCGCTGGTCTCGGCCCGCCGCCCGCTGGTGGACTCGGTGTACGAGGACCGCCTGCCCGTCGACAGCCTGCACGAGCCGGTCGAGCCCATCGGCACCACCACGCCGACCAGCCCGTTCACCGGCATCGACCGGGTCGGCGCGCCCGCGGTCGACTCGGTCCTGACCGCCGACGCCTCGCACCGCCAGGCCGCCGAGGTCATGGCGATGTTCCAGCAGAACTCGTACCTGGTGGACCGGACGGTGCCGTCGTTCGCGCCGCCGCCCAACCCGGTCGCCCCGGCGCCCACGCCGGTCATCACGCCGCCGGCCGGTCCGAGCACGCCGCCGGACGCCTCCGGTGGCGGCGGTGGCCCGGTCGTCTCCGGCCAGCCCCAGCAGCCGGGCCGCGAGCAGACCACCCCGCAGCAACGGGGTCGCGGCGGTGTCGGCGGGCGCGGCGGCTACGCGCCCGGCCGGGTGCCCGTCATGGGCGGATCGGCCGGTGCCGGTGGCGGAGGCGGCGGTGCGCCCCTGGGCAGCCCGGCGTCCAGCCCCGGCGTCGTCAGCTCCGAGCGGACGGCCCACCCGGGCAGCGTGACCAGCCAGTTCTCCTCGTCCAAGGCCGTCACCCCGCAGTCGGGCATGATCGGCGCGGCGCCGATGGCCGCCCCGCCGCCCGTCGCCGGTGGCTCCGCCGGGTCGAACGAGCGCAACCGGCCCGGGTACCTGGAGGAAGAGGACAACGTGTTCGGCGTCGACCGCAAGGCCGCACCCCCGGTGATCGGCCTGTGACCGACAGAGTCTTCCGGCTCAGCACGCTGGAGTTCTTCCTGCTGTGGCAAGCGGTCCACCGCGAGGCGCACCCGGTCCCGCTGGGCACCCGGCACTACGGGCACACCCAGCAGGAACGGGCGCGGCTGGTGGAGACCACGTCCCGCGAGCTGTTCGCGCGCGGCCTGGGCACCGTGCAGCGGCCCGACGAGGAGCTGTACGGGGTCCTGCGCGGCCTGGCCGAGTTCGAGGTCGGCCTGGAGGTCGTCTTCACCCGCGGCGGTGAACAGGCCCGCGGCCTGGCCACCGCCGCGTGGCACGGCGCGTTCGCGGGCCGGGTCGGCGAGCAGGTCCAGGTGACCGGCTTCCGGCCGACCGCCCTGGCCGCCACCACCATCGGCACCCTGCCGCCCGCGCCACCCGGCACGGGCCGCTCGGTCAACGTCCGGTGGGACGACTACCTGGAGGCCGGGCGCGCCGGCGAGCAGGACGGCACCGAGGGCTTCCTGGACGTGCTGCGCCGCGCCGGCCTGCGCGAACCCGAGGCCAACACGCTCATGCGCGCGGTCACCACCCGGCGCGGCGGCGGCCAGGTCGGCGTGATCGCCCGCAACCGCAACGGCTACCTGCACCCGACCGGTGACACCGTGTCGTGGCTGGACACCGCCGACGGCCGGTACCTGGTCCGGCGCGACGGCACGTGGCTCGTGATCGCCCCGGTGGACGCCCAGCGGCTCGCGTCGGCGGTCGAACAACTGGTGGCGGGCGCCAGCCGCAACTGAGCCGGTGTGTGGTTGACGACTGTGGTTCCGGGCGCTCCGATGAGCTAGGAACTTCAGGTATGACCGACATGCGTGCCGGCACCGCCGCCGGCGAGGCAGAGCTGCTCTGGCGTCCCGACCCCGACCGGGTCGCGGACAGCCGCATGGCCGCGTTCCGCACCTGGCTCGCCGCCGAGAAGGGCCTGTCCTTCGCCGACTACCCCGAGTTGCACGAGTGGTCCACGACCGACCTGGACGGCTTCTGGGGCGCGATCGCCGAGTTCTTCGACGTGGCGTTCCACAGCGCGCCCACGGCCGTGCTGGGCGCCCGGACCATGCCCGGCGCGCAGTGGTTCCCCGGCGCGACCCTGAACTACGCCGAGCACGCGTTGCGGCACGACACCGACGACCTCGCCGTGATCTTCCACCGGGAGGACGGCCTGGCGACCCAGCTGACCTACCGCGAGCTGCGACGCCGGGTGGCGGCCGTGCGCGCCGGGTTCGTCGAGCTGGGGGTGACCAAGGGCGACCGGGTGGTCGCGCTGGTGCCGAACTCGCCGGAGGCCCTGATCGCGTTCCTGGCGGCGGCGTCGCTGGGCGCGGTGTGGTCGTCGTGCTCGCCGGACTTCGGCGCGCGGGCCATCGCCGACCGGTTCACCCAGATCGAGCCGACCGTGCTGGTCGCCGTCGACGGGTACCGGTACAACGGGCGCGGGTTCGACGTGCGGCCGACGGTGGAGCAGCTGCGGTCGGAGATCCCGTCCCTGCGCGCCACCGTGCTGATCGACTACCTGGGCGGCACCCTGCCCGGCACGGTCGAGTGGAACTCCCTCCTGAAGGCCCACGCCGACGCCGAACTGGCCTTCGAACCCGTGCCGTTCGACCACCCGCTGTGGGTCCTGTACTCGTCCGGCACGACCGGGCTGCCCAAGGGCATCGTCCAGGGGCACGGCGGGATCGTGCTGGAACACCTGAAGATGCTGGCGCTGCACAGCGACCTCGGCCCCGGCGACCGGTTCTTCTGGTTCACCACCACCGGCTGGATGATGTGGAACTTCCTGGTGTCCGGCCTGCTGGTGGGCACCACGATCGTGCTGTTCGACGGCAGCCCCGCCCACCCGGACCTGAGCGTCCTGTGGCACCTGGCCGAACAGCACCGGGTGACGTACTTCGGCACGTCCGCCCCGTACATCCAGTCGTGCCTCAAGGAGGACCTCAAGCCGGCCACCAGGTACGACCTGACCGGCCTGCGCGTGGTCGGCTCGACCGGCGCGCCCCTGACCCCCGAGGGCTTCCGCTGGATCGCCGACGCGGTGGGCCGCGACCTCCAGATCGCCTCGGTGTCCGGCGGCACCGACCTGTGCACCGCCTTCGTCGCCGCCGCCCCGGACCTGCCGGTGTGGCTGGGCGAGCTGTCCTGCCGGGCACTGGGTGCGGCCGTGCAGGCCTACGACGAGTCCGGCAACGCGGTCGTCGACCAGGTGGGCGAGCTGGTGATCACCGAGCCCATGCCGTCCATGCCGGTGTTCTTCTGGGGCGACGAGGACGGCTCACGCCTGCGCGAGGCGTACTTCGACACCTACCCGGGCGTCTGGCGCCACGGCGACTGGATCCGCATCACCCCGCGCGGCTCGGCCGTCATCTACGGCCGCAGCGACTCCACGCTGAACCGGGGCGGGGTCCGCATGGGCACCAGCGAGTTCTACCGGGTCGTCGAGGGTTTGGAGGGTGTCGTCGACTCCTTGGTCATCGACACCTCCGGCGCCGGCCAGACCGACGGCGAACTGCTGTGCTTCCTCGTCCTGGCCCCCGGCACCACCCTGGAATCGGTCGAGCCGCTCCTCAAGTCCGAGCTGCGCACCAACCTGTCCCCGAGGCACGTCCCCAACAGGTTCATCGCGGTGGCCGAGATCCCGAGGACCCTGAACGGCAAGAAGTGCGAGGTCCCGGTCAAGAAGATCCTGGCCGGCACCCCACCGGAGAAGGCCGTCAGCAGGGACGCCCTCCGCAACCCGGACGCCCTCACCCCGTTCCTCGCACTGGCTCACGGTTGATCAAGCGAGACGTACGCCACAAGTACACCTCCTGAACCCCCGCTGAACGCCCCCCTCACCCCCCCTGACCAGGGCGGATGACCTCACGAGGGGGGCGTTTTGCTACCAGGGCACCGGCATGTGTAACCTATGCGTCGTACCGCAGGGCTCCGGGAGGCTTCGCCTAGTCTGGTCTATGGCGCCGCACTGCTAATGCGGTTTGGGTTCACCCCCATCCCGGGTTCAAATCCCGGAGCCTCCGCAACACCCGACCCGGTCGGGTGACAACTGAATACGATGCGCTCGTAGCTCAACGGATAGAGCATCTGACTACGGATCAGAAGGTTGCAGGTTCGAATCCTGCCGAGCGCGCAACACCATCAGGGTCTCCTTCACTCGAAGGGGACCCTGATTTCGTGTGGGACAGTCCACGTGACCGCCGTCGGCCAGGGCCTCGCTCGTGGAACGAGGCCCTGGGGCGGTGGTCAAGCCAGGATTTCCTCGTCCGCCGGGTCGAAGGCCGGGGAGCAGATGATCAGGACGCGGGCGGCGTGGCCGACCATTTCGTGTTCCTCGTCGACCCGGACCAGGATCGTGGATCCCGCGTCGGCGGTGTACTTGCGGCCGTCGATGGTGATGTCCAGGGTGCCGCGTTCGACGTAGTACAGCTTCGTGCTGCGCCGGTTCACCCGGAGCGAGTGCAGTCCGTCCAGTTCGGCGGCCACCAGGTCCACCGCCGTGCTCTGCTCGGCGGAGAAGTAGGAACGGATCGTCATCGCGTCGTCCACGACCCGTTCCACGGCGTCGGCCTCCCGGACCAGGGACAGTTGCTCAAGCGATTCCATGCGCATCCTTTCGGGTGTGGTCACCCGCGTTTCCGCGGGTGCGGTGCAGTGCCGTGCGCAATTCGGCGATTTCGGGCCAATGGGCACATCGGGGATCCGATTCCAGCTTCGCGCACAGCTTGTTCAGCGTCGACCGGTTCTGGTCGAGGACGGCGACGGCTTCTTGTGCCGAACAGGTCCGGGACGTGGCGATGTCGACGAGGCTGTACAGGTCGAGTCGCCAACTCGCCTGGTGGGTCGCGGTGTGCAGTTGGTAGATGAGTCGCTGGAGGGTGCGGCGGCACACCGGGAGGCCCTGGTCGTGGGCGGGGAGGAGCAGGTCCAGGGGCTGGTCGCCGAAGTAGGACAGTTGGGCGCCCACGTTCACCGCGTTCTCCGGGGCCGTGCCGCCGGCTTGGCGCTCGGCGCGCAGGGTGTCCACGTAGCTGTCGAGCAGACCGATCTGCCCCGCGAACGACAGCCCTATGGTGATGCTGCGGCGCAGCCAGGGATCGGTCTCCCTGTCCCGGTGTTCCAACAGGAAAGCCACAATCCGGCGGTTGGGGATGTTCGCCATCTCGTAGGCGAGTTGGCTCAGCGCCAGCCGGGACCGGGCGTAGCGGATCTCGTTCGACGGGTCCTCCGCGGCGCTGCGGGTGAAGGCGGACGTGAAGATGTCGACCATCGTCCGGGCGGCGCGGCTGTGCGGCGGGACCGAGGTCAGCATGTCGCGGAGGAACTCGACGACCTCCGGCGAGTGGTAGCGCTCGAACAGCTGGCGCACCTTCGCCGCGTCCGACACGACCGCGCGCATGATGTGGTCCGCGACCAGGAACTCCTGGAACGACTTGTGCGAGAAGTTGAGCAGACCGGTCGTGCTGTCGTGGTGGGGCAGCAGCGCGGACTCGACCAGCAGCGAGTGGTCCACCAGGTCGCGCACGACCGTCGCGACGTCCCCGTCGCCCGACCGGTCGCCCAGCACGGCGCGCGCACCGCGGACGTGCCGGGTCAGCTCCGCGACGCTGAAGTCCGGGGGCTCGTCCTGGTCGAACGGCGACTCGTCGTAGAACGTCCAGGCGAGCGACCGCAGCAGGTCGCCCTTCTGCGCGGCGGTGAGCACGGCGCCGATCCGCGACGACTCCGACTCCAGCGTCCGCTGCACCCACGCCCGGTACAGCGACGGCAGGTCGATCACGGTGCTCATGACCTGGTCCACGGCGCCCGGTCCCGGGTCGAGGAGGTCGAGCAGCATGTTCGCCCGCAGCGGCGTGGCGCACACCTCGGACAGCGTCGCCTTCGTCGCCAGCTGGTCGAGGACCCCGGTCACCAGCGCGGTCTCGTCCCCGGGCCGGAGGTGGCGGTAGAACCGCCGCGCGTAGTCGGCGAGGCGCTCCCGGGGCCAGCCCCGCAAGGTCACCACTTCCCGGCTGAGCGCGAACGGCCCCGAACGCAGGTGCCGGTCGTAGAACAGCTCGCGGCAGCACACCACGTTGGCGCGCAGGAACAGCGGTCGCTCCAGCATCGAGACGATCTCGGCGTGCTGGCGGTTGGCGAGGAACTCGTCGAGGGAGTCGAGCATCAGCAGCAGCTGGGAGTCGCCGATGCCCAGGGTGTCGATCCGGTCCGCGAGCCAGGACGCCGACCCGAACGCCGGGTCCCGGTTGAACTCGGTGAACTGGCGCAGGTCGAGCACGAAGGGGACGGTCCGGCGGTCCGCGGCCACGCCCTCCACCCGCTCGCGCAGGCTGAGGTAGAGCGAGGCCAGCAACATGCTCTTGCCCATGCCGGGTGAGCCGGTGACCAGGAGCCGGGTCGACGGCGCGCTGTGCGGCGCGCGGTCCAGCGCCGACCGCTCGATGTGGTGCTGGAGGTCGGTGATCACGCCGTGCCGCTCGTCGGTCGCGGTGAACGGCAGGAGCAGCCGGTTGTCCACGAGGTCGCCGACCTGGAGCCGGTGCGCGCCGAGCGTCCGGCGCCGGCGCACGGCCCGGTCGGTGTCCGCCAGCCACTCCCGCAGCGACGGCGTGGTCTGCGGGGCGTGCGCGGGGAACACCGCCGCCGAGCTGCCGCCGCCCTGCTCGATCAACTCGTGGAACCGGGGCGACGGCTTGCCCCCGAGCGTGTAGACGAAGTTGTCGAACACCTCCACGGCCGCGCTCTCGTCGCCCAGCCCGAGCAACGCCTCCGCCAGCAGGAGGTGCAGCGACTCCTCGAACTGGTGCTCCGGGTGCCGGACCAGGTCGCGGGTGGTGGTCACCACGCGCTCCAGCGCCGCGGGCGTCCCGATGTGCATGAGCACGCGGCACAGCAGGCGCTGTGCGGTGAGCAGCTTGCCGACGAAGTGGTCGCGACCCAGCCCCGCCGACAGGACCTCGGTGTCGAACGGGTCCGCCGGGTTGCCCCGCCACAGCGCGAGGGCGCGTTCGACGGCGGTCAGTGCGGCCGGTCCGTCGCCCTCGGCCAACGCGGCCCGCGCGGCGGCGAGCAGGTCGTCGAACTCCGCGAGGTCGACCGAGTCCTCGGCGGCGGGCCGGAACAGGTAGTAGGTGGTGTCGGCGCGCCGGGTCCGGATGCGGTCCGGGCCGAGCAGGCGTGCGGCGCGCAGCTTGAGCCCGTGGACGTCGCTGCGCGCCTGGGTGGGGTTGGTGGCGGTGCGCCTGGCCGACGCGACCAGCTCGACCAGGGTCTCGATGGGGACCTCGCGCCCGGCGCTGAGCACGAGGTAGCGGATGACCAGCGCGAGCTGTCCGCGGGCGGGCAGCTCGCGCCGGCCGTCGTCGGGGTCGACGATCTCCAGCGGGCCGAGGACGTTGACCCGGAGTCGGCGCGGGGCCACCGCCGGCGCCTCAGCGGTGGTCGAGCAGGTCGCGGATCAGCGCCAGCTCCGCGCGGGTCTCCTCGACGGTCAGTCGCTCGACCCTGCCGTCCTCCGGAGGGGCGGTGGGGTGGCGGAGCACCGTCGTGTGGTCGGTGGCGGCCGGTGCGCTGAGGAAGCAGGTCACCGCGGGGGTCACCGGCGCCGTCACGCGGTGGAGGCGGTGGTGGCGCAGGTGGTACCGGTACCCGGCCTCGCCGGTCGTCGCCGAGGTGCGGGCGGCCAGCACCGGGCCCAGCGGGCGCAGGTCGTACGGCCCGCCGCCCCGCGGCACGTACCGGAACGCTTCGAGTTCCACGACGTCGAGGCTTCCGGGATCGGTGTCCCGGTCGAGGACCTCGTAGTACTCCATGTCCAACGCGCCGGCCAGCACCATCGACGCGAAGTCCCAGCGGTGGTTGTGGACGTTCGACTCGCTGGTCCGCGCGGTGGCCCACACGTGGAACCGGATGCGCGCGTTGTCCCGCGTGCCCAGCACCACCTTGGTGAAGCCGTTGTCGTGCCGGTACGAGGCTTCCGCGACGCGCCGCACCATGCCGAGGTCGTCGATGACCCGCTCGACGGTTTCCGGCAGGCGCCCCCGGGTGGCCGCGGTTAGGGCGGCCACCAATTCCGACTCCATGTGCCCCTCCTCACATGTTCAACAGCTGGCCACCGTCCATCGTCAGAACATGGCCGTTGGCGAACTCGTTCTCGATGAGGAACAGCGCGGCCCGGGCGACTTCCTCCGGGGTCCCGAGGCGGCCGGTCGGAGTGGTCCCGATCGCCCACTCGACGGCTTCCGGCCCCGCCGCGCTCGTCATCGCGGTGTCGATGTTGCCGGGCGCGACGGCGTTCACGGTGATCCCGCTGGGACCCAGCTCGCGGGCCATCGCGTAGGTCAGGCTGATGATCGCGGCCTTCGCGGACGCGTAGGCGAGGATCGGCGCGCACCCGGCCATCCCGTAGGTGCTGGTGAGGTTCACGACCCGGCCCCAGCCCCGCTCGCGCATCGCGGGCGCCAGGCGCGTGATCAGCCGGATCGGCGTGGTCAGGTTGAGCTCGATGGTCCGGTGGAGGTCCTCGTCGGAGATGTCCGCCCACCCGGCCGGCCGGATGATCGCGCCCGCGTTGTTGACCAGGACGTCGACCCCGGCCCCACCGACCGCCTCCAGCACCCGCTCCACCCCGTGCGGCGCGGCGAGGTCGGCCTGGACGGTGGTCGCGGTGCCGCCGGCCCGCTCGACCAGCTTCGCCGTCTCGTCCGCGGCGGTTCGCTGGGCCAAGTAGCCCACGTACACGTGTGCGCCGGATTCACCGAGCAAAACAGCAATATTGCGGCCAATGCCCCTGCTGCCGCCGGTTACCAAGGCTGTCTTGCCCCGTAGGTCCACGGTGGTGCTCCTTGCGTCGAGGCATGGGACAAATGGCTCGAATTCGAGTTGTTCAACAGTAGCAGCGCCAAGGCGCTCCGGAATCTTGATCGCGTTCGCCTCAACGGGTGACTTCAAGCGGCGTCGCAGCGGATCAAGGCGCATTCAATTGTGGGGTCAAGCCGCATTGCAGTCCGCAAATCGAGACTGGCAGGCGTCCATTCGATGCAGGGAGGGCGTCATGTCGAGGAAACCTCGTAGGGCGGCACGCCGGTCCGGGGAGAACCGCTCTCGTTTCGGGGGCACTGAGGTGTTGTTGTTCCTGGTGCTCGTCTTCGGCGCCGGGGAACCCCAGGCCACTCCGATCACGCCGGACGACACGGCACCGCGCAGCTGCGTGCGACCCGCTCGCTGACCCCACCGACCCCGTCCTGCCTGAGCGTGTGTCAAAGATGCTTGACATGGTGTCAGCACTGCTTGACACTGGCTCGTGTCAAGTTTGCTTTACACCACCAAGGGGGACGGTGTGTCGTACGAAGAACGCGGGACGTGGGTCTACCTCGTCGTCAGCCTCGGCACGTGGGTGGTCTACGCGGTCACCCTGCTCCGCCGCAGCACCGGCGACCTCGCCGCCGTCGAGTACCGGAGCACCCTGCTCTGGGCCGTCGGCGTGGCGATCGTCGCGGCGATCATCGGCCGCATCGTGGTCGAGATCGTGGCTCGCGGGGACCAGAAGCGGGACGAGCGGGACCGGGAGATCAACCGGGTCGGGGAGTACGTCGGCGGGGTGGTGCTCGGGGTCGCGATGGTCGGGCCGTTCGCGCTCGTGCTGTTCGAGGCCCGGCACTTCTGGATCGCCAACGCCATGTACGTGGCGTTCGTGCTGGCCGCCGTGGTCGGGAGCGTGGTCAAGCTCGTCGCGTACCGGCGGGGGTTCTGACCGTGGGCAAGCCGACGAAGGTCACCAACTCGATCCGCGCCCTGCGCTTCCAGCACGGCGAGATGACCCAGGCCGAACTCGCCGCCCGGGTCGACGTCACCCGCCAGACCATCATCGCCATCGAGCAGGGCAGGTACTCGCCCACGCTGGAGATGGCGTTCCAGATCGCGCGCGTGTTCGGCGTGCCGCTGACCGACGTGTTCCAGTACCCGGAGGACGAGTCATGAGAGCCCTTGTGCACCAACGCTACGGACCCGCCGCGGACGTCCTCGTGGTCGACGAGGTGGAGAAGCCCGAACCGGGCGCGGGGGAGGTGCTGGTGCGGGTCGAGGCCGTGCCGGTGACCGGGACGGACTGGCACCTCGTCCGGGGCTGGCCCTACGTGGCCCGGCCGGTGCTGGGCCTGCGCGGACCCCGCAACCGCGTGTTCGGCCTCGAACTGTCCGGCACGGTGACCGCCGTCGGCCCCGGCGTCACGTCCCTCGCGCCCGGCGACGACGTGTTCGGCTGGCACGGCGGCACGTTGGCCGAGTACGTGGCGGTGCCCGAGGGGCAGCTCGCGCCCAAACCGGCCAACCTCACCCACGTCCAGGCCGCCGCCGGCCCGATCGCCGCCTTCACGGCGTTGCAAGCGCTCCGGGCGGCGACCGGGCGGCGCGTGCTGATCTCCGGCGCGTCCGGTGGCGTCGGCACCTACGCGGTGCAGATCGCCAAGGCGATGGGCAAGGAGGTGACCGCCATCTGCGGCCCCGCCAAGGCCGACCTCGTGCGCGGGCTCGGGGCGGACCGGGTCCTCGACCACACCAGGGACGAGTTCGGCGGCGGCGAGCGGTACGACGCCCTGCTCGACGTCTTCGGCAACCCGTCGCTGCGGGACTGCGCCCGCGTGCTCGTCGACAACGGCACGTTGGTGCTGGTCGGCGGCACGGGCGGCCGGTGGCTCATGGGCACCGGCAAGTGGCTGCGCGCAGTGCTCGGCTCGCCGTTCCGCAAGCACAAGACCAAGATCCTCGTGCACCAGGACCGGCGCGACGACCTGCTCACCCTGAAGGACCTCATCGAGGACGGCAAGGTGACCCCGGTCGTCGGCCGGACCTACACCCTCGACGAGGTCCCGCGCGCCATCGAGGACGTGCGCCGGGGCGACTCACGCGGTCACGCGGTGATCAGCCTCGCAGTTCCGCCAGCACCCCGTCGGTGAACGGCGTCCACGCCTCCACGGCCCACTCGCCGAACGGCCGGTCGGTCAGCGCCACGCACGCCGCGCCCGCGTCCGGGTCGATCCACAGGAACGTGCCGCTCTGCCCGAAGTGCCCGGCCGTGCGCGGCGAGCTGGTCGTCCCCGTCCAGTGCGGCGACTTGCCCGACCGGACCTCGAAACCCAGGCCCCACGCGTTGTCCTTCTGCATCCCGTACCCGGGCAGCACCCCGCGCAGCCCGGGGAACACCACCGACACCGCCTCGGCGACCAGCCCGGCGGACACCAGCTTCGGCGCCTGCACCTCGGCGGCGAACCGGACCAGGTCGTCCACCGTCGACGTGGCGCCCGCGGCGGGTGAGGCGTCCAAAGTGGACGACGCCATGCCCAGCGGCGCGAACACGGCCTCCGCCAGGTAGTCGGCGAACGGGATGTCGGTAGCCGCCGCCACGGTGTCGGCCAGCAGCTCGAACCCGGTGTTGGAGTAGATCCGCTTGGCGCCCGGCGCGGCCTGCGCCGCGTCGGAGTCGAACGCCAGCCCGGACGTGTGCGTGATCAGGTGCCGCAGCGTCGACCCCTCCGGCCCGGCCGGCTGGTCCCACTCCACCGCGCCCTCCTCCACGGCCACCAGCACGGCGTACGCCGTGAGCAGCTTGGTCACCGAGGCCAGGGGGAAGCGGTGGTCGGTCGGGCCGGTCGCGCCGAGGACCCGCCCGGAGGCGTCGACGACGGCCGCCGCCGCCGTGCCGACCGGCCACCGGGACACCACGTGCAGACTCTCCATGCCGCAAACTCTGCCATGTGTCACCCCGTGAGCTGGTCGTGCTCGGCACCGCGAGCCAGGTGCCCACCCGCACCCGCGCCCACAACGGCTACCTGCTGCGGTGGGACGACGAGGGCTTCCTGTTCGACCCCGGCGAGGGCAGCCAGCGCCAGATGCTGCTGGCCGGCGTGGCATCGCGCGACGTCACGCGCCTGTGCGTCACGCACTTCCACGGCGACCACTGCCTCGGCGTGCCCGGCGTGGTGCAGCGCCTGTCCCTGGACCGCGCGCCGCACCCCGTGCACGCCTACTACCCGGCGTCCGGCGAGGAGTACTTCGGTCGGCTTCGGCACGCGAGCTCGTTCTTCGACACCCTGGACCTCCGCGAGGTGCCGGTGGACGGCTCCGGTGTGGTCGCCGACGGGCCGTTCGGCGTGCTGGAGGCCCGCCGGCTGGACCACGTGATCGAGACCTACGGGTACCGGCTGGTCGAGCCGGACGGGCGGCGGATGGTGCCGGAGCTGCTGGCGGCCCGAGGTATCAGCGGCCCGGCGGTGCGCGCCCTGACCCCGCCGCTGCTGGACGAGGTCAGCGTGCCCCGGCCGGGGCAGCGGTTCGCGTTCGTCATGGACACGCGGCTGTGCGATGGCGTCTACGAGCTGGCGGACCGGGCCGACCTGCTGGTGATCGAGTCGACCTTCCTGCACGCGGACGAGCGGCTCGCGGTCGAGTACGGCCACCTGACCGCGCGGCAGGCGGCGCGGGTGGCCGCGGAGTGCGGGGTGCGCAAGCTGGTGCTGACCCACTTCTCGCAGCGCTACACCGACCCCGAGCTGTTCCGGGCGGAGGCGGCGGAGGTGTACGACGGCGACCTGGTGGTGGCCGCCGACCTGGACCGGGTCCCGGTGCCGCGCCGGCGGTGACAAGCCGACCGGGTGCCGGTCCCCCCACGCCGGTGGCGACCCGGCCGGGCGGTCACCGGCCGCGTTCGCAGGCCCACTGGTCCGCGACGATCTCCGCCAACCCCGACTCGCGCGGCGCCCAGCCCAGCGCGCGCAACTTCGCGGTGTCCGCGCGCAGTACGTGGGTCTCGCCGGGGTGGGCGGGGTGCCGGACGACCGGGATCGGGCGCCCGGTGACCCGCTCGGCCGCGTCGAGCACCTCGTTCACGCTCGCCGGGGTGGCGCCGACGTTGTAGGCCTCGCAGTGGCCCGGTTCGGCGGTCTCCAGGGCCAGGACGAACGCGCGGGCCGCGTCGCGGACGTGGACGAAGTCGCGCACCGCCGTGCCGTCGCCGTAGACCTCCGGCGCCGGCAGCCGGCCCGACGCCGCGCCGCAGACCCGGGTGATCAGCCGCGTGTCGTCGCGGTCGCCGCCACCGGCGACGTTGAACAGCCGCAGCACCGTGGCCGCCGTGCCGGTGCGGGCCGCCCACGTGACGGCGTCCTCGGCGGCGGCTTTCGTGGCGGCGTAGGGGTTCGTGGGCACGCGCGGGTGGTCCTCGGCCAGCACCGGACCGGTCGGTGTGCCGTACACGCCCGCCGTGGACGCCAGGACGAACCTCGGCGCGCCCGCCCGCAGGAGGCGCAGCGTGCCGGTGACGTTCACGTCGTAGTAGTCGAGCGGGACGGTGAACGATTCCCTGATCCGCACGAGTGCGGCCAGGTGCACGATCCCGTCGCACGGCGGCACTTCGGCGGTCCGGACGTCCCCCGCGAACGGGACCACATCGTGACCTGCGGTGACGAGTTGCTCGACCACGCGACGACCGAGGTAGCCGCGGCTCCCGGTGACCAGAACGCGCATGGCGGACATCCCAGCACGATCACCCGGACGGATTCGCGCAGGCCGGCAACCACCCGGACGGGTGGCGGCGAAGTGGTGGAAATTGACCCTAAAGGTGTTGCGGGAGTCGGCCGATACAACCCAAGTGAGTTACCCGCACCCAGCCATGCACACGAGCATCGAGGGCGTTCTCGCGGAGCACGCCGTGCACGAGGCGAAGCGGCAGCGCTTCCTGGAGACCGCCGCGGCGATCGTCGCCGCCGCACCACCGTCGTTGGACGACACGCTGCTGGGGCTCCTCCTCCAGGTGCCCCAGGCCAACCACCGGAAGGCCTTCCTCAACCAGGTTGACCAGGTACTTCGCGCCGCCGCTCGATGATCTCGCGCGGCGGGTTCCACCGCCATCGGCAAGTTTCATCCGGTCGTTGCCGGACCGTGCTAGGCCGATCCACTCGGGGACCTCTACAGTGCGTGACACCCGGCGCTCGCCGGTTGTCTCGTCTGCTTCTCATAAAGCGAGTTCTCGGCGATGGATCATGTCCTTTCCGCGCTCCACGCGCGCCTCGGCACGTTGTTCGGCGACCGGCTGGTCGTGCTCGCGGGCGGTACTCGGCTGAGTACGCGCGCCGGTGAGCTGCATCAGCTGGGCGCCCGCCACACGCTCGTGCTCTCGACGGACGACCACGCGCCGCTGCACGACTCCGACGTCGCCCGCTGGGTGTCGCTGGGCATCGCGGGCGGCTTCGTCGCCGTCGAGCAGAACCGGCTGACCCGGCTGCTCACCTCGCCCAACCGCCGCGTCCGCGAGGTCCTGGAGGACTTCGACCCGACCGGCGACGCGCTGGTGATCAGCACCCCCTACGTGCACACGCCCGAGTTCGCGGGCCGGCCCGTGCTCAACGCGCGCCGCCCCGAATGGGTGGACCTGGAGAACAAGACCACGATCGACGCGCTGTGGGACGAGCTGTCCGCGCCGCGCGCCCCGGCCGTGGTGCTGGACCTCGACTTCGAGGGCCTGTGGGAAGCGACGCTCGAGCTCGACCGCGGCGCCGGCGTCGTCTGGTCCGGCGACGGCCCGGCGATCAACGGCGGCGCGAACTTCGTCCGCCGGGTCCGCAACCGCGAGGAGGCCCTGGACGCGTTCGAGGTCCTCGCGCCCAAGTGCGAGTTCGTGCGCGTGATGCCGTTCCTGGAGGGCATCCCGGTCAGCGTCCACGGCATCGTGTTCCCGGACGGGACGGCCGTGCTGCGCCCGATCGAGATGGTCGTGCCGCGCCGCGCGGGCCAGGCCCGGTTCCTGTACGCGGGCTGCGCGTCGTACTACGACCCGCCCACCCGCATCCGCGAGGAGATGCGCAACCTGGCCCGGCGGGTCGGCGAACGCCTGCGCGAGACCGTCGACTACCGCGGCACGTTCACCCTCGACGGCATCGCCACCGCGGACGGCTTCCTGCCCACCGAGATCAACACCCGGTACGGCGGCGCGATGGTGTGCTTCGAGGACGCCCTGCCGCAGCTGCCGCTGGCACTGGTGCAGGTCGCCCTGGTGGCCGGGCACGACCTGGGCATCTCGTCCATCGAGTTCGAGGAGCTGCTGGTCGGGGCGGCCGACGCGTTCCGGCACGGGTCGGTCGGCGCGAACGTCCGCGCCCTCAACCCGAGCGAGACGGTGGAACGCCCGATCGTGTTCACCGAGTGGTCCTGCCGGTTCGCCCACCCCGACGAGACCCCGCACGGGTACCTGCGGCTGCGCCCGTCGCCGCTGGGCGCGCGGCTGGAACTGGACTTCGTCGCCGACCAGCTCGCCCTGGGCCGCCCGGTGGTGGCGCTGACCGTGGCCGCCTTCGCCCTGGCCGACCAGGAGTGGGGCACGGCGCTCGGCCCGCTGGAACCCGCCGTGCCGGTCGAGGACGAGGCACTGGCCCCCGTCGTGGAGCTGGGCGCGGTCACGGCCTAGCCGTAGGCGGCGCGGAACGCGTACCGGAAGCCCATCAGCTGCGCCGTCACGGCGGGCGGCTGGTGGGCCGGGTACGCGCCGCCCTCGTAGCGGGCCAACTCCTCCGGGTCGCCCTGCGCGATGGCGTACGCCCACGTGTCGTCCGTGCCCTCGTCCAGCAGCAGGTGCAGGGCCGCGCACGCGGCCTCCACCAGCAGCTGCGGGTGGGTCCCCGCGAACGCGATGCCCTGCGCCACGTCCACCACGTGCTTGGGCACCACCTCGGGCACGGCGATCGCCAGGGCGAGCGCACACGCCACCTCCGCGCCCGCCAACGCGTCGAACACCTTCGGCGCGCCCTTGGCGACGGCGTAGCGGGTCTGCGTGATCCAGTCCGGCGGGAGGCGGGGCAGCTCGCGGCGCAACGGGTTCCAGTGCCGGCGGGTGCGCTTGCCGTCGTCGGTGAACCCCGCGCCCGCCAGCGCCATCGCGGCCAGCAGGAACACCACCCGGTCCCGGGCCGCACCGGGCACCTTGTAGTTCGCGCCCAACTCCACCAGGAACGGCACGGCGTGGAAGCTCGCCTCCGACACCGTGTCGTCGTCCAGCAGCCGGTTCTCCAGGGCCTCCAGCGCGTCGGGATCGCCTTCGGCGGACGCCCGCAGCAGCACGTCGACCCCATCACCGTGGTCCAATTCGGACCACGGCACTTTCTCCAAGCCGCGCAACGGGTCTGGTCGTTGCCAGGCGGGTGGCAGCTCTGTGTCCAATTGCCGCTCCTTCGTCGCGGCGGCTCGGCCGCCGGGCGGGTCGGTGCATCGCGGGGCGATCCGGGCAGATCGAAAAGCATGATCCGCCCGGATCGCGCCGCGACACACCGACGCGGCCTCGCGGGGCAAGCTACGTGATCAGCCCCCTCGACAGCCGGCAACCGCACCATCGGGGATTTGGTGTCGCGCCGTAGGATCGCCGGGTGCGCGGACCCAGCTACAAGGTCGTCGACCTGTTCTCCGGCGCGGGCGGGATGAGCCTCGGGTTCCAAGCGCACCGCGACTTCGCCGTGGTCGGCGCGGCGGACGCGCAGATCGGCAAGCCCTCGTCGCGGCTCGGGTCGTTGCGCTGCAACGGGACCTACCGCGAGAACATCGGCGTGGACCCCCTCCAGGTCGACCTCGGCCGGCTCGACCCGGCCGTGCTGCGGCAGGTCTGGAACCTGCGCCGGGGCGAGCTGGACGTGCTGGTCGCCTGCCCGCCGTGCTCCGGCTTCACCCGCATCTCGCCCGCCAACCACCTGCGCGACGACCCGCGCAACTCGCTGGTCGGCCGGGTGGCGGCGTACGTGGCGGAGTTCCGGCCCCGGATCATGCTGCTGGAGAACGCCCGCGAGCTGGTCAAGGGCAAGCAGCGGCACCACCTCGACGGCCTGGTCGACCAGCTCGTGGACCTCGGGTACGAAGTGGACGCGAGCTGCCACATGCTGTCCCGCTTCGGGCTACCGCAGCTGCGGGAGCGCGCGATGGTCGTCGCCGTGGACAGCGGCGTGCCGCTGCGCACGATGGAGGACCTGTGGTCGGGCTGGGAGGTCCGGCCCGGCTCGGTGACCGTGCGGCGGGCGATCGGCAAGCTGCCGCCGGTCGCGGCGGGCGTCGCCGACCCCGAGGACCCGATGCACGTCTCGCCGTCGTTCCGCAGCGGGAAGTCGCTCGAACGCATGATGGCGATCCCGGCGGACGGCGGTTCGTGGGGCGACCTGGTCGGGTCGCCCGCCGAGGAGCTGCTGAACCCGGCGCAGCGCAAGATCATCGACGACGGCAAGTGGGGGTCCCACCCGGACGTCTACGGGCGCATGTGGTGGGACGAGCCGGCGCGGACGATCAAGCGGGAGTGCGGGCACGTCGGCAACGGCCGGTACGCGCACCCCGTGCAGCACCGGTTGTGCACGGTCCGGGAAATGGCGTTGTTGCAGGGTTTCCCGCGCAAGTTCCGGTTCGACGTGTCCATCATCGGCAACGCTTACCGCCACTTGGGCGATGCGGTTCCACCGTTGGTGTCCTACCAACTGGCGGCCTTGTGCAAGTGGATCCTCAGTGGACAACCGCCCACGGCGAAGGACCTGTGCCTGCCCGGGACGTCCTTGCGGGTGGGGGACATCCGGCCGGTCGGCGCGGCGGAACTGGTCGCCTAGATCACTTTTCGGCAACGGAGTGGCGTCGGTTTGAGTCGGCGACCCTGTGGACAACTGGTCCACACCAGTGCTGACCAGCGGTGATCCGTTCCACGTGGACTGGTCGCGACCTTTCGCCGGTAACCGAAACGGCCGTTCGGCCGTGGTGTCGCACCGCTTTGGATCGTCCACTGTGGACGCTCCACTCGCGTTTTGGCTGCTCGTGAGCAGTGCTACACAGAGTGTCACCCTCACCTGTTCGTGGGTAACTCGATCGGATAGTGTTCCGCCGATTCTTGTCGATTCGGTGTCGGAGCCCCCTGCCAGGCGGTCCCCCGAAGACGACTCGAAGCCCGCCGCCTTGAACCACAAACGGGCTACTCGTGAGCCTCAAGGAGACACATGGCACCCCGGTTGACCCTGAAGCGCGTAGGGGCTGCGGTCCTTGGCGCCTCTCTGTTCGCTCTGACCGCCGCGCTCCCCGCCGCCGCCGACGCGGTCGAGGTGAAGCCGTTCCCCGGTGCCGACGAGCCGGGCATGGGCGTCCACCTGAAGAAGGACGGCAAGGACTACAACGACGGCAAGCCGGTCAACGCCGAGCTGATCGGTCTGAAGATCACCGAGGGCGGCGAGAAGGACACGGCGACCGCGTACTGCGTCGAGCTGCCGACCCGTCTCGAGGACAACACCCCCCTGGAGGAGGTCCCGTGGGGTGAGCACCCCAACCCGGAGACCAAGTTCAAGGAGAACGCGGCCAAGGTCAACTGGATCCTGCACCACAGCTACCCGAAGCTGGACGTGGCGACCGCGGCCAAGGAGTTGGGCGCCGAGGGTGCCAAGCGCAGCTCGGTGATCGCCGCCACGCAGGCCGCGATCTGGCACTTCACCGACGGCGTGGACCTGAACACCTCGAACGCGACGGCCGAGGTCGACGACGTCGACGCCGACGTCCTCGCGATGTACAAGAAGCTGACGGAGAACAACCCCGGCCTCGACCAGGAGCCGAACCCGACGCTGAAGATCGACCCGAAGGAGCTGGAGGGCAAGGCCGGCACGCTGATCGGCCCGTTCGTCATCAGCACCACGGCGACCACCGGCACCATCGAGGCGAACCTGCCGACCGGCATCAAGTTCACCAACAAGGAGGGCGCGGAGCTCGACGTCGCCGCCAAGGGTGACCTCGCCGCCGCCTCCCAGGTCAACATCGCCGAGGTCTACGTCAAGGTCGACGAGGGCGTCGCGCCGGGCGAGGTCGAGTTCACCGTCCGCGCCACCGCGGAGCTCCAGCACGGCCGCCTGTTCGTCGCGAAGGACCGCAACCAGAAGACCCAGTCGCTGGTCATCGCGAAGCCGACCCCGGCGTCGGTGAAGGACACCGCGAAGGTCAAGTGGACCGAGAACGTCGTCCCCACCAGCGAGACGACGACCACCACCACGACGACCACGACCACCGCCCCGACCACGACCACCACCCCGGCCCCGGCCGCCGGTGGCGGTGAGGACGACCTGGCCCAGACCGGTGCGTCCATCTTCGTGCCGCTGCTGATCGGCCTCGGCCTGCTCGGTGCCGGCGCGGCTGCCCTGATCGTCGTGCGCCGCAAGAAGGCCGCCTGACACAGGCGATAGCTGATCGAACGGCCCCCTCGGGAACCTCCGAGGGGGCCGTTCGCGTCGGTCGCCGCCGGCGTCGATCGCTACGGGGATCAGCAGCGGCGGTGCCGACGGGCTCGACGACCGTGACAGGCGGCGGAAACCCCCTGGTCGGGGCCACGCGGGTGTGGCCGGCCGGGCGACGGCGAGCCGGCTTCCCACGCCGGCGGTAGCGTTTGCCGCTGGGGACGCGGGGGCGATTCGGGTAGCCTGCGTCAGGAGTGCGAAGGAGCACGATGAACTTCGACGAGATCAAGAACAAGGCGTCCGAACTGCTCGAGGAGAACCACGAGAAGGTCGACCAGGGCATCGACGCCGCGGCCGACTTCCTCGCGGGCAGGTTCGGGCACGAGGAGCAGGTCAAGCAGGTGGCCGAGAAGGCCAAGGACATCCTTCCGGGTGGAGAGTGAACTCGTTCAACACGGCTGAGCGGGCCACCCAGACCGGTGAAACCCGCTCGCCTTCCGCGCAGATCGTGACCTGGCAGGGGTACGACGTGCCCCGGCTCGAGCAGGTCCGCTTCCTGTTGTCGGAGCACAAGCTGCGGGCGTCCGGCCGGATCGTCACGGCGGGGCCGAGCGAGCAGTTCAGCGGCTCGTTCGAGGTCAGCGTCGGGGAGACCGGCAACGTCACCCGGCTGCTGCTGCGCACCGCCACCGTGTCCGAGGAGCGCCAGATCTCGGTGTCCCGGTCCTCCGAGGGCGCCTGGCTGGTCGACTACGGCCAGGGCGCCGAGCGGGCCGACTTCGACGGGGCGGTGGACGTGGACGTGCAGTCCGCGGTGCTGTTCAACGCCATCCCCGTGCGGCGGCTCAACCTGCACCTGGAGCCCGGCGAGCACGAGCTGCCCGTGGTGTACGTGACGCTGCCCGACCTGTCGGTGAAGCTGGTGCGCCAGAAGTACCGGACCGTGTCCGTGGGCGACGAGCACTCCGTGGTGTCGTTCGAGAGCGGCGACTTCCAGCAGGACATCACCGTCGACCGCGCCGGCCTGGTCGTCGACTACCCGGGCATCGCCTACCGCATCTGACCGGGGGACCACCCCCGGACCGGGTGGTGGTCAGGCGCGGACCGCGATGGCCATGCCCTGGCCCACGCCCACGCACGCCGCCGCCACCCCGGTGCCGCCGCCGCGCGCCCGCAAGTGGCGGCACAGGTCGACCACCACGCGCGGCAGGGAAGCGCCCAGCGGGTGGCCGTAGGCGATCGCGCCGCCGTGCACGTTGACCTTCTCCCGCGCCACCTCCGGCAGGTGGTGCAGGACCGACAGGGCCATCGCCGCGAACGCCTCGTTGATCTCCCACAGGTCCACGTCCTCGGCCTCGATCCGCAGCCGCCCCAGCAGCTTCCGGATCGCGTTCACCGGCGTCAGCGTGAACCGGTGCGGCTCGTCGGCGGTCACCGCGCTGCCCAGGAACTCCGCCAGGGGCGTCATGCCCAGGTCGGCCGCGACCTCCTCGGTGCCCATCAGCACCGCCACCGCGCCGTCGCTCAACGGCGACGAGTTGCCCGCCGTCACCGGCCCGCCCTCGGAGAACGCCGACGCGAGCTTGGCCAGCTTCTCCAGCGACGTCTCCGGCCGCACCGACTCGTCCCGCCGCACCGCCGACCCGTCCCGCAGCTGCACGGCGAACGCGAACCCGTCGTGCACGCCCGCGTCCCACGCCGCCGACGCCCGCCGGTGCGACCGCAGCGCGTAGGTGTCCATCTGCTCCCGCGTGATGCCCAGCGCCACGGCCACGTCCTCCGCCGCCCGCCCGAGCGGCACGGTCCACTCCGACCGCATCCGCGGGTTCACCAGCCGCCAGCCCAGCGCCGTGGACACCGGCTCCAACCGGTCGGCGAACGGCTTGTCCGGCCGCGGCACCACGAACGGCGCCCGCGTCATGCCCTCCACCCCGCCCGCGACCAGCAGGTCCGCGTCACCCAGGGCCAACGCCCGCGCCGCCTGGACGATCGCCTCGCCGCCCGACGCGCACAGCCGGTTCACCGCCACCCCCGGCACGGTCGGCGGCAACCCGGCCAGCAGCGCCGCCATCCGGCCGATGTTCCGGTTCTCCTCGCCCGCCCCGTTCGTGTTGCCGTACAGCACGTCGTCCACGCGCGCCGGGTCGACCTGGTGGCGGCGCAGCAGCTCGGTGATCGGCAGGGCGGCCAGGTCGTCCACCCGCACACCGGACAGCCCGCCGCGGTAGCGGCCGAACGGCGTACGCGCGGCGTCGAGGATCAGCGGGCGCTGCATGGCCCCATCTTGACACCCGACCGGTGGGTCCGGCAGGGCGCGGACACCTCAGGCGGTGATCAGGAACGGCACGAAAGCCGAGGTCGGACGCGTGTCGGAGGACGTGCCGAACAGCCTGACCTCGATCATGTGCGGACCCGCCGACAACGCTGAGGTGTCCACGGCCAGCCGGTACCGCCCGGCCACCCCGGGACCGCCGAGGTTCGTCGGCACGGCCGCCACCCGCTCGTCGTCCAGCCGCACCGTGAACCCGGCCAGGCCCGCCAGGCCCGTGCCGCGCTGCTCCGGCCGCCCCACCAGGGTCAGGTCGAACACCACCCGCCCCCGGTGCACCGTCGCGCCCTCCGGCACCGGCTTCCCGCTCGCGTCGAGGATCGCCCCGTCCACCCGCGCCAGCTCCAGCTCCACCTCGGGCAGCGGCGCGGACCGGGTGGCCGAGGCCCCCGAGGCGTCCGGGCCGGGCGTCAACTCCAGGTCCACGTGGCTGACCTGGACCCGCAGCGGCGTGACGACGTTCGCCTTCAACCGGCCGTCGTCGAGCAGCAGCGCGCTCGCCGGCAGGTCCGCCACCACCGGGTACCCGACGCCCGCCTTCCAGGGCGCGCCCGCCACGGCCGGCCGCAGCGGAACCCGCGTGTCGCCGACGGCCAGCGTGAACTCCGGCGCGGCCGGCGAGCCGTCCGTGTGCACGAGGGTCAACCGCAGCTGCCCACCGGTCACGCCGGTCAGTGGCGACCCGGTCAGCGGCGCGGCCTCCGGCACCACGCCGACCTGCACCGGCGGGGCCGGCAGCGACGGCGGCGCGCTGGTCGCGGCGCCGTCGAACGCCACCAGGCCCACGTGCACCCGCTGCCCGGTCGGCCCGGACACCGACACCAGCGCGGTCGCCTCCCGCCACCGCGGCACCACCGGGCTGGTCGCCACCAGCTCGCCGTCGAGCAGCACCCGCGCCCCGTCGCGGCGCAGCACCAGCTCCCACCGGTGGGTGAGGGCGTGCTGGAGAGCGGACACCTCCCGCACGGACGTGGTCGGCGTGCCCTCGGGCGTGACCACCGCCACGGTCGTCTTGCCGTTGCCGGACGCCACGCGCAGCCGGATCGCGTCGGGCGGCAGGCCCTCGCCCATGAGCGTGCTGACCGGCCCCGGCACCAGGTCCAGGAACAGCTCGCCGTCCGCACCCGGCGCGTCGGTCTCCACCACGAACCGACCCAGGTCGTCCGCGTCCCGCAGCACGAACGGCGCCCGCGACCGCAGCGTCGTCGGCGCCGCCGCGCAGCTGCTGCTGATCACCAGGCGGCCGTCGTCGGACCCCGCGCGGGCGCACGTGCCGCGCGTAGCGAGCCGCCACCACACCGGGTCGGGCGCGGTGGGCTGGTCGAAGGTGTCGGCCAGGGCGTAGTCGCCGAGCTCGGCGACGTTGGGCGTGCCGGTGACCCGCGCAGGTTCGGACCGCTGCCCGAACGCGTCCACCGCCCGGACGTCGACGGTGTACTCGACCCCGTCCAGCAGCCCGGTCAGCTCCGTCGCCGGCTGGGCGACGAGCCGGCTCTGGTCGGGGTCGCCGCGGCGACCCCAGCGGACCTCGTACCCCGGCGCGTCCCCGGTCCACACCACCTGGAGCCGCCGCGGACCCGACACCACTCGCAGACCGCCCGGCGACTCAGGCCGCGCACCCGGCGTCGGCACCAGGACGCCCGGAGCGGCGAACGGCGTGAGGGACGTCGGCGGCGGCTGGGACGTCGAAGTCGCGGTCCCCGGCTCGTCCACGCCGTTGGTCCGCAGCACCGCCACCACCCCGCCGAACAGCACCACACCAGCGGCGATGAGGGCGATCCGGCGACGGTCCATGCGGCCAAGCTATGTCCCGCCGTGATCGCGGTCACGGTCCGTTGCGCACCCGATATCTAGAGGGGCCGGATCTCGAAGGAGTACTCGGCCGACCGGGTCCGCCCCCGTTCGTCCGCCGGGAGTACCCGCACCTCGACGCGGTGGCTGCCCGTCGGCACCCGGTCGAGGTCCACCAGGAACTCGTGCCGCCCGCCCGCCGAGCCGTTCGTGGGCAGGACGACCACCCCTTGCCCGTCCAGATCCACCTCGACGCCCTTGACCGCCGCCACCTCACCCGCGACCCCGTCCAGCTCGACCACCACCCGCGCCTTGCCGCCCCGCGGGAACGCCTCACCCGGCCCGCTCTCGTGCACGACGCTGACCACCGGCTCCGGCACCTCCGCCGCCTCGGCGGCCCGGTCGGTCACCCGGGGCAGCGGCCGGCGCGCGGTGGCCTGCCCGTCGGCCACCACCAGGTGGGCGTCGTTGACGAAGAACGGCTCCGGCGCCCGCAACCGGACCTCGACGTCCTTGCCCGGTGGGGGCAGCGGGAAGTCGGCGTACACGAACTCGGCGCTCATCGGCCCGCCTCCGGCCGGTGGCAAGGCGACGGCGGGCGCGGACCGGTCCCCGAACTGGATCGTGATGGGCAGTCCGGCCATGCTTCCGGCCTGCCGCGCCACCCGCGCGGCCACCCGCACACCGCTCGCGCCCTCCACCCGGTGCGCCGGCACGGTGCCGATCGGCACGTCCCGGTCCTCGGCGAGGAGCGTCGTGCCCAGCGGGACCAGCGACACCGGCACCGGGCTCTCCGGCGCGCCACCCACCCCGAACGTGTCCACCCGCGTGCCCCGCGCGTCCCGGAACGCCAGCCGCGGGTGCACGGCCGTCCACGGCACCGCCACCGGCGCGGTCGCCAGGGCCTGGCCGTCCCGCAGCGCCACCACCGCGTCCGGCAGGACCCGCAGCTCCCACCGGTGCCGGACGCCCGGCGTGGGCGGCGGGGCGGTGCCGATGACCGGGACGACCTTCGTGGTCGGGACCAGGCCCTCGCCGAAGTCGAACGTCGCACCGTGCCGCGCCAGAGTCAGCACCACCGACCCCGGCGGGTACGGCTTGGTCAGGTGCCCCAGGTCCTGGAACGGCTCGGGCAGCAGCGCCACCAGCACCCGCCCGTCCGCCTCGGTCGGCCCGTCGGTGGTGACGACCACCCGGCCCACCGCGCCGTCGGGTCCGGGCACGCCCAGCCGCAGCGGCGTGTTCGACTGGAGGTCGAGGGTGTCGCAGGTGACCTCCAGGCGGCGGCCGTTGAGCGGGCGCAGCCCGAGGCAGTCGCCGCCGCCCCCGTCGATCACCCGCCACCGGCGCGGGCTCAACGCCTCCGGGCCGTCGAAGTGGTCGATGGGCGGCACCAGCGAGTCGGACCACGCCGGGTCGTGCACCAGGCGCGGCACGGCCGTGGCGACCGCGGGCTCCGAACGGTCGCCAAACGGCCCCAAGGCCCGCACCTCGACGGTCACGTCGGCGTTCGCGTCCAGGTCGGTCAGCTCGGTCTCGGTGGCGAGCACCAGCTTGGTGCGGCCGTTCCAGCGCACCTCGAACCCGCCGTGGGCGAGGCCGTCGGTCGGCGTCCACGTGGCGCGCAGACTGGTCCGGTCCAGCGCGGTGAGCGTGAGGTCGGCGGGGCGGCGCAGCGGTCGCGTGTCGGCGACGTGCTCCACCCGCTCGTCCAGGAACCGGCCCCACTCCCGCGCCGGCGGCGGCGCCGACTCGTTGCGCAGCACGACCACCGCACCCGCCACGAGCACGAGCCCGCCGACCCACACCAGGACCTTGCGCCGCTCCACCCCTCGACCCTACGAGGTGCGCGCGAGAGCGGTGCTGCCGTTCAGCCCAACGATCCGGCCGCCACGGGAACCCAAGGCCCGCAACGCCTCCAGCGCCCCCGGCGAGGTCAGGTCGACGGTCAGGTCGGTCAACTCGGCGGCCTGCCGCTCCACCAGCGCCCGCCGCGCCGCGTGCCCGGCGTCGATCGTCTTGGCCAGGCCACCCGTGGACGCCAGCGACCCGCGCGCCGCGCCCAGCCGTCCCAGGGCGTCGTCCACGGCGTCCAGCAGCGCCGCCCGGTTGCCCTCGCACATCGCCCGCACCAGCTCGGGCCTGCTGCCCGCCACCCGCGTGCCGTCCCCGAACGACCCCGCCGCCAGCGCCAGGGCCAGCGGCCCACCGTCCGCGCCGACACTGGCCAGGACCGCCGCCAGGACGTGCGGCAGGTGGGAGATCCGGGCGACCGCCGCGTCGTGCTCGCCGGCCGTCGTCGGCACCACGTGCGCCCCGGTGGCCAGCGCCAGCTCCACCACGTCGGTCAGCACGTCGAGGTCGGCCCCGTCCTCGGCGGTGACCACCCAGGCGGCGTCGCGGAACAGCTCCGCCGTGCCGGCCTGCCACCCGGACGCCGACGTGCCCGCCATCGGGTGCCCACCGACGTACCGCGCCCGCGGGGCGACCCGCTCGACCAGCTCCGCCACAGGTCCCTTGACGCTCACGACATCGGTCAGCCGCACCCCGTCCGGCACCAACCGCAGCACGTCCTCCACCGCCGGCAACGGCACCGCCACCACGACCAACGCGTCCCGCTCCCGCGCCCGCCGCAGCGCGTCGCCGGTGCCCACCACGTCGAAGCCGTCCGCACGCGCGGCCTCGGCGTCACCCACCGAGGCCGTGGCACCCCACACCACCCGCCCGGCAGCGGCAGCGGCCCGCAGCACCGAACCACCGATCAACCCCAGTCCGACCACGCACACGTCACGCACGCCGGACATCCTGCCGGCGACCCCCGACATCCCCCGCACCCTCGCGGCGCAGTCAGGGGTTCTCGGCCGTGCTGATCGCAGGGGGCCGATCGGTGCGGCGGGTGGCGCGCTGCGGCTGGTGCTTCGCGCGATGGGTGCGTGCGGGACCGGTGCGCGCGGTGGGTGGGCGGGGCGGCTGGCGTGCTGCGGGAGGCGCGCTGCTGGGGGAGGGGGCGCTGGGTTGGCCGGGTGGCGTGGCTGTTGGTTGGTGTGGAGGTCGAGGCCGGGTGAGGGCCGGGTGGTGGCCCGCGCCCCACCCGGTCCGCGCCCCCACCCGGCCGTTGCCGCACCCGGTCGGGTCAGCGCAGGGCGTCCAGGGCGAAGGCGGTGTAGACGACCACGCCGTGTTCCATCGCGGCCTCGTCGAACAGGACCCGGTTCGAGTGGTTGGGTTCGGCGTGGGCCAGGTCCACGCCGCGGGGACAGGCGCCGAGGAAGGCGATCGCGCCCGGCACGCGTTGCAGGACGTAGGAGAAGTCCTCGGCGCCCATCAGCGGGTCCTCCATCGGGGCCGCCCAGCGGGAGCCGAGGGCCGCCGCCGTCACCTCGCCCACGCGCGGGCCGACCTCGTGGTCGTTCACCGTCACCGGGTAGCCGGGCACGATCTCCACCCGGGCCGTGCAGCCGTGGGCCGCGGCGACGTGGGCGCAGACCTTCGGCAGTTCCTTCAGCACGAACGCCCTGGTCTCCTCCGAGAGGGTGCGGATGGTGCCCTCGACCAGCGCCGTCTCCGGGATGATGTTGGTGGTCGTGCCCGCCTTGATGTGGCCGACCGTGACCACCGCAGGGTGGTGCACGCTCACCCGCCGCGCCACCAGCGTTTGCAGCGCGCCGACCAGGGCGGCGGCGGCCGGGATCGGGTCCAGCGCGTCGTGCGGCATGCCGCCGTGGCCGCCGCGGCCGGTGAAGGTCACGTGGAAGGTGTCGGCGGAGGCCATCGTCGGGCCCGGCCGGGACACCACGACGCCGGATTGCAGGGTGGAGGTGATGTGCAAGGCGAACGCGCGCTCCACCGGAGGTCCCGCCGCGTCGAGCACGCCCTCGTCGAGCATGTGCTTGGCGCCGTGGTGCCCCTCCTCGCCGGGCTGGAACATGAAGACCACCTGCCCGGCCAGCGCCTCCCGCCGCGAGCTGAGCAGGCGCGCCGCCGACGCGAGCATCGCCACGTGGGTGTCGTGCCCGCACGCGTGCATCGAACCGTCCACTTCGGACGCGTACGGCAACCCGGTGTCCTCCTGGAGCGGCAACGCGTCCATGTCGGCCCGCAGCAGCACGGACGGCCCGCGCTGGGCGCCCCGCAGCACCGCGACCACGGACGAAGTGGACTTGCCGGTCGTGATCTCCAGCGGCAACCCGGACAGCGCGTGCAGGATCGACGCCTGCGTCGCGGGCAGGTCGAGGCCCTGCTCCGGGTGCCGGTGCATCTGCCTGCGCAGCGCCACCGTCCTGGGCTGGAGCGCGCGTGCGGCCTCCGAGAGCCCGGTGAACCGCGGCTCGGAGGTGGACGTCGGTGCGTTCGGCAGAGTTGTGCTCATCCCTCGATAGTGGCATCGGAAGCGCCTCGACGCCCGGAGCCGAGGCCCCCGTGCTACCGGGTGCGGTCCGGTGGCCCTACGGTGTGCACATGGCACACCAGGAGCCGGTCAACGGCTTCGCTGTCGCGGTGGTCCGGGAAGACGGCCGCTGGCGGTGCAGCAGGATGGACAGCTCCGCGCTGTCCGAGCTCGACGCGGCCATCACCGAACTCCGCCAACTCCGCTCCACAGGCGCCGTCTTCGGACTGCTCGCCGTGGACGACGAGTTCTTCATCATCATGCGCCCGGTGCCGGGAGGGGTCTCGCTGCTCCTCTCCGACGCCGCCGCGGCGCTCGACTACGACATCGCCGCCGACGTGCTGGACCTCCTGCGGGTCGATCCGCCCGACGAGGAGGACGACGAGCTGTGGCCCGAGGGCGACCTGGCCATCCTGGCCGACCTCGGCATGCCGCAGCACGAGCTCCAGGTGATCGTGGACGAGGTCGACCTCTACCCGGACGAGCAGTTGCAGATGATCGCCCAGCGCTGCGGGTTCGGCGACGAGTTCACCAAGCTGCTGGACACCATCCAGGCGTGAGCGACGAAGACCTGGTCCGGTCCGCCCTGGAGGTCGCTCGCCTGGCCCCCGCGACCGGTGACGTGCCGATCGGCGCGGTCGTCTACGGCCCCGACGGCAGGGAGCTGGCGCGGGCCTGCAACGCCCGCGAAGCCCTGGGCGACCCCACCGCGCACGCGGAGGTGCTGGCGCTGCGCGCGGCGGCGGACGTGTTCGGCGACGGGTGGCGGCTCAACGGCTGCACCCTGGCGGTGACCGTGGAGCCCTGCACGATGTGCGCCGGCGCTCTAGTGCTCTCCCGCGTGGCCCGGGTGGTGTTCGGGGCCTGGGAGCCGCGGACCGGCGCGGTCGGCTCCCTGTGGGACGTGGTCCGCGACCGGCGGCTCAACCACCGGCCCGAGGTGGTCGGCGGCGTGCTGGCCGACGAGTGCGCCGCGCTGATGGAGTCCTTCTTCGCCGACATGTGATCGAGGTCACGGAGGTCGGTGCCCAGGGTCGGTCGCCGTCGGGTGGTCGTGGCGGAAATAGCCCGTGCGGGGGAAGCCGCTGATCGGCGGGGACGAGTGGGCGCTGCGACGATCGGGTGTGTGTCGGTCGACAGCGTGGACGCCGTGTTGGCGGGTGGGGTCGCCAGGGGCGACCTCGGTGCGTTCGAGGTGCTGGTCCACCGGTACCGGGGGCGGGTGTTGGGGTTCGCCGTGCGCGTGCTGGGCGACCGGGCCGAGGCCGAGGACGTGACGCAGGAGGTGTTCGCCACGGCCTGGCGGCGGCTCGACTCGCTCGCCGAGCCGGCCGCGGTGCGCACCTGGCTGTTCCGGGTGGCCTACCGGGAGTGCCTCGGGGTGCTCCGGCGGCGGCGCACCGACCCGGTGGGGGAGTTGCCCGACTTCGGGGTGACGCCCGTCGGGGTGGGGCAGGTGCCGCGGGACCCCTCGGCCGTGGCGGAGGTGGTGGCGGCCGTCGCGGCGCTGCGGCTGGCGTTGCGCCGGTTGCCCGAGCCGCAGCGGGTGGCCTGGCTGCTGGCCGAGGTGGACGGGCTCTCGTACGCCCAGATCGCGCTGGTGGTGGGTGCCAGCGAGGAGTCGGTCCGGGGACGGTTGGCCCGCGCCCGGGTGCGGCTCGCGGAGGTCATGAAGGTGTGGCGGTGACCAGCCGCCCGACCAGCCGCCGACCGGTCCGCCGACCCCCTGTGACGGCCCGCCCCGACCGTCTTGTATTGTTCTCGGCGGTGGCGTGTCCGAGCGGCCGAAGGAGCACGCCTCGAAAGCGTGTGAGGTGAAAGCCTCCGTGGGTTCAAATCCCACCGCCACCGCAGACGAGAGCCCCTGTTGCCGATCACGGCGACGGGGGCTCTCGGCATTTGCGGCATCGGGCGCCGGACGGGTGGGCGCGGTCGCCGGGGATTCCCGGCGCGGACCCTGCCGGGGTGGCCTCCAGGTGCACGGAGCGCCGGGGCGCTACGGTGCGAGGCGGGGGACTGTCGTCGTTCGCGCTCTGGTCTTGTCAAGGTGCGACCTTCGGGGGCACCGCGCCGCCTCGTCAGGCGGGCGGCGCCCCGTCGTGTGCGTCGTGCCACGCCGGCGCTGGGAGGGCCACCGGTTCGGCACGTGACCGAGCTTACCCCACATTCGAACACACGTTCGAGTGAAGTAGGCCAATCCGCCCTGTGGGTGATCACACGACCGCACATGTCGCCAGCGTGTGCCCGTGCAGGGTCAACAGTTAGTGACGGCTTCTTTCGAAGTTCATCCGTTCCGGGGAAGATGCGCGGACCCGCCAACTTTCTCCGGAGGATCCGTTGAGACCCACCCCGCTCCGCGTCGGGTTAGTGGTCACCGCCGCCTCGGCCGTGTCCCTGGCCCTGGTCGTGCCCGCCACCGCGGCGCCCAGCCCCGACGCCCTCATCGCCGAGGTCTACGGCGGTGGCGGCAACTCGGGCGCCACGCTGACCCGCGACTTCGTCGAGCTGGCCAACCGCGGCTCCAGCCCGGTCGCCCTCGCCGGGTGGAGCGTGCAGTACCTGCCCGCCAGTGCCAGCGCGACCAGCCAGTGGCAGGCCACGCCGCTCACCGGCTCGGTCGAGCCCGGCAAGCGGTTCCTGGTCGCCCAGGCGCAAGGCTCCGGCGGCACGGTGCAGCTGCCGACCCCCGACGCGACCGGCACGATCACGATGTCGGCCACCGGCGGCACGGTCGCGCTGGTCAGCAGCACCGAGCTGCTCACCTGCAAGACCGCCGCCGACTGCGCCGCCGACCCGCGAGTCCGCGACCTGGTCGGCTACGGCACGGCCACGGTGGTCCGCGAGACCACCCCCACGGCGAACCTGAGCAACACCACGTCCGCCGCACGTCCGGCCCTCACCGACACCGACGACAACGCGGCCGACTTCACCGTCGGCGCGCCCACACCGGTGAACTCGAAGGGCCAGGGCACGGGCGACCCCGAGCCGGAGCCCCAGCCGGGTGACAAGCGCATCCGCGACATCCAGGGCACCACCCGGATCTCGCCGCTGCTCGGCGCGAAGGTCGCGGGCGTCCCGGGCGTCGTCACGGCCACCCGCGCCACCGGCGACCGCGGCTTCTGGATCCAGGACACCGCGCCGGACACCGACCCGCGCACCAGCGAGGGCGTGTTCGTCTACACCGCGGGCCTCGCGCCGACCGTCGAGCCGGGCGACTCCGTCCTGGTCGGCGGCACGATCGCGGAGTACCGGCCGGGCGGCGACAACGCGTCCAACGCCAACCAGACGCTCACCGAGATCACCGGCGCGACGGTCACCGTGCTGGCCAAGGGCAACGCCCTGCCGGCCCCGGTCGCGCTGACCCCGCCGGACGGCTTCACCCCCACGGCGGGCGGCGGCAGCATCGAAGCGCTGCCGTTGGAACCCGCCAAGTACGGCCAGGACTACTACGAGTCCCTCGAGGGCATGTACGTCCAGGTGAACGACGCTCGCGTGGTCGGCCCGACGAACGGCTTCGGCGAGAGCTGGATCACCACCCGCCCGGACCAGAACCCGACCCCGCGCGGCGGCACCGTCTACCTCGGCTACGACCAGCCCAACAGCGGCCGGATCAAGGTCAAGGCGGGCAGCGCCACCCCGCAGGCGTCCAACGTGGGCGACGTGTGGCGCGGCGCCACCGTGGGCAACGTCGAGTACACCAACTTCGGCGGCTACACCCTGGCCACCAAGGCGGTCGGCGAGCACGTCCCCGGCGGCATCCAGCCGGAGGCCACCGACGCGGCCCGCCAGTACGAGCTGTCCGTCGCCACCTACAACGTGGAGAACCTGGCCGCGACCAACCCGCAGGCCAAGTTCGACCGGCTCGCGGCGGCCGTGGTGAACAACCTCGCCACGCCGGACGTCGTGGTGCTGGAGGAGATCCAGGACAACAACGGCGCCACCGACGACGGCACGGTCGCGGCGGACCAGACGTTCACCAAGTTCACCGACGCGATCGTCGCGGCGGGCGGCCCGCGCTACCAGTGGCGGCAGATCGACCCGCAGAACAAGACCGACGGCGGTGAGCCGGGCGGCAACATCCGCGTGGCGTTCCTGTTCAACCCGGCGCGGGTGTCCTTCGTGGACCGCGCGGGCGGCGACGCGACCACCCCGGTGTCCGTGGTGCAGCAGCACGGCCGCGCCGCCCTGTCGGTGTCGCCGGGCCGCATCGACCCGACCAACCCGGCCTGGGCGAACAGCCGCAAGCCGCTCGCGGGCGAGTTCAAGTTCCGCGGTCGCACGGTGTTCGTGGTCGCCAACCACTTCAACTCCAAGGGTGGCGACCAGGCGCTGCACGGGCGCTACCAGGAGCCCAACCGCAGCTCCGAAGTGCAGCGGTTGCAGCAGGCGACGGCGCTCAAGGGGTTCGTGGACCAGGTGAAGGCCGTCGACCGTGGCGCGAACATCGTGCTCGCGGGCGACATCAACGACTACCAGTTCTCGCCGGTGGTGCGGACGCTGACCGCGGGCGGCACGGTGGTCGACCTGATCTCGACGCTGCCCGAGTCCGAGCGGTACAGCTACGTCTTCGACGGCAACTCGCAGACGCTGGACCACATCCTGATCAGCTCCAACATCAACCGCTACCGGTATGACGTGGTGCACATCAACGCCGAGTTCACCGACCAGGCCAGCGACCACGACCCGCAGGTCGTGAAACTGCGCCCGAGCACGGGGAACGCGCAGCTGGACCGCATGGTGTTCCTGCTGGAGGACCTCGCGGAGTGCGTGCGGGGCTGAGTCCCGCTCCACGCGAAACGGCCCCGTCCGGAAATCTCCGGGCGGGGCCGTTTGCTGCGGAGGATACGGGATTTGAACCCGTGAGGGGGTTAACCCAACACGATTTCCAATCGTGCGCACTAGGCCGCTATGCGAATCCTCCGCCGAGGAGTCTAACGGAGTCACCTTCCGGTCCCCAAAACGGGTGGTCATCCCGGCCTCAGCGGGTTCTCAGGTGGTCCTCAGCGCCCTCTCAGCCCGGCCGGCCGATGATCAGGTCGTGAGGGGACGGACGGTCGGTCTGCTGGTGGTGTCCTTGCTGGTGACCGGGTGTCTGGACCGCAGGTACGAGCCGTTGCCGGACTCGCCGGGGGTCGGCGCGGCGGAGCTGGAGGGGAGGTGGGAGTCGCCGGACACGGGTGCCGTGCTGGTGCTGAACGGGGACGGGTCGGCCGAGGCGACCGGGGTGGAGTGCTTCGGGGACGGCGGCGGGCCGGTGACGGGGGTCGGCCGGTGGCGCGTCGAGGCGAACGAGGGGCCGCGTCCCGGGCAGTGGCCGTTGGGCGGTGACCTGGTGGTGGTCGTGGACGCGGGGTGCGCGCAGCCCTACGGCGTCGCGGGGACCGAGGAGGAGTTCCGGTTGTACTACTACCGGGGCGACTTCGACGCCCGGGACGCGTACGTGCTGGAGCGCTAGCGGCGGCCGGCGCGTTTGACGGCCGAGCCGACGACGGTGACCTCGGCGGACGGGACGTCGTGCAGCTCTGTGACGAATCCGTAGAGCGCCGGGAGGTCGCGGCAGAAGACGGCGACGGCCAGGTTGGTGGGGCCGGTGGTGGCGAGGGCGCCGTGCACGGCGGGGTGGCGTGCGAGGCGGCGGCCCAGGGCGTCGAGGTGGCCGGGTGGGACGGTCATCCACACGTTGGCGTCCACGGTGAGGCCGAACAGGCGCGGGTCGGCGACGGCGTAGGTGCGCAGGTGGCCGGAGGCCGCCAGGCGGTCGACGCGCCGCCGGACCGTGGACTCGGGGGTGCCGGTGGCGGCGGCGAGGGCGCCGGGGCCGGTGCGGGCGTCGGCGGTCAGCAGGGTGAGCAGCGCCTGGTCGAGGTCGTCGGGGGTGTGGTCGGCGGTCGGGGGTGGTGGGGTGAGGGCGGCGGTCTCCTCGGGGGTGAGCAGGCCGCTGCGCCAGTCGGCGGCGTCGGAGAAGACGTGCAGGACGGAGAGGGCCTGCACGGAGGTGATGGCGTTCGCGGGGAGCGCCGGCACGCCGCCGAGGACCACGGCGCCGATCTCCTCGCAGCCGCTGAGCACGTCGACGAACAGCACTTCGGGGCGGCGGGCGAGGGAGTCGGCGATGACCTCGACCCGGCCGCGCAGGACCCGGATGCGCAGCAGGGTGGCGCCGCGCAGGCCGTGCTCGGGGTTGGGGACCCGGACGACCCGCGCGTGGGGTGCGAGGCGGGTGAGGGCGCGGGCGACCGTGCGCGGGGACACGTCGAGCACCTCGGCGATGCGGCCGGGGCTCGCGCGGCCGTCGACCTGGAGGGCGGAGAGCACCCGCTGGTCCGGGAACGCCAATTCAGTGGTCATCGGTGTCCACTTCCGCTCGGTTTTCAGACCGGAAGGTACGGGAACGCCGGGCCGGCCGTCAGTCTCGATCGCATGAAAGAGCACGTGATCGAGGTGGTGCGGGACGTGGCGGGGCGGCTCCGGGGGGTGCAGCCCGGCAGGCCGGCGGCGTCGTGGGACGAATTGGTGGCGCGGTTCCGGGAGGTCGACGGGCCGGCGGAGGCGGAGCTGCGCGACCGGCTGCCGCGCGGCGAGTGGGTGGTGGACGCGGTGGACGGCGCGGTGCAGTTCCTCCAGGGGTTGCCGCAGTGGTGCGTGACGGTGACGCTGCTGCGGGAGGGCGAGCCGGTGTTGGCGGTCCTGCACTCGCCGCTGCTGGGGGAGACGTACGCGGCCGAGCGCGGGGTCGGGGCGTGGCGGGACGGTGTGCCGGTCGCGCCGTCCCGCAAGACCGACCTGGCGGCTGCCGTGGTCGCCACCAGCCATCCGCACGAGCGGCAGCCGGCGGCCAACGCCGAGGCCGGGCGGCGGCTGCCGGGCGTGCTGGACCGGGTGGCGGCGGTGCGCAACCTCGGGCCCACGTCGTGGCAGGTGGCGGACGTGGCGGCCGGGCGGCTCGACGCGTTCTGGCAGTTCGGGCGGGACGCGGAGAACCTGCTGGGCGCGACGCTGGTCGCGGCGGAGGCGGGTGCGGTGGTGACGACGGCCTCGGGCGGGCCGTGGCACGCCGGTGCGGACAGCGTCCTGGTGGCCGGGCCGCGGCTGCACCCGGTGGTGGTCGAAGTGCTCCGCTGACCCTCCGCTACACTTGCCGTGGACCTCGTGCGGCGCACATCCCATGAACCTCCCCAGGGCCGGAAGGCAGCAAGGATAAGTGGGCTCTGGCGGGTGCACGGGGTCCCCTTTCTGTGTCGGACCCCTTCGGTACTGTCTGGACCCGTGGCGCTCGCCCTCTACCGCAAGTACCGACCGGCCACCTTCGCCGAGGTGGTCGGGCAGGAGCACGTCACCGACCCGCTGCGCACGGCGCTGGCCGCCGGTCGGGTCAACCACGCCTACCTGTTCTCCGGTCCCCGCGGCTGCGGCAAGACGTCCTCCGCGCGCATCCTCGCGCGGTCGCTGAACTGCGTGAACGGCCCGACGCCCGACCCGTGCGGCGAGTGCAACTCGTGCATCGGCCTCGCGCCCAACGGCTCGGGCAGCGTCGACGTGGTGGAGCTGGACGCGGCGTCCCACGGCGGTGTGGACGACGCCCGCGAGCTGCGCGACAAGGCGTTCTACGCGCCGGCGGAGTCGCGGTACCGGGTGTTCATCATCGACGAGGCCCACATGGTCACCACGCAGGGCTTCAACGCCCTGCTGAAGATCGTGGAGGAGCCGCCGGAGCACCTGATCTTCATCTTCGCGACCACCGAGCCGGACAAGGTGCTGCCGACGATCCGGTCGCGGACGCACCACTACCCGTTCCGGCTGATCCCGCCGTCGTCGATGCGCGCGCTGCTGGAGCGCAACTGCGCGGCCGAGGGCGTCGCGGTCGAGCCGTCGGTGTTTCCGCTGGTCATCCGGGCTGGCGGTGGGTCGGCGCGGGACACGCAGTCGGTCATGGACCAGCTGTTGTCCGGTGCGGGTCCCGAGGGCGTGAAGTACGACCGGGCGATCGCGCTGCTGGGCGTGACCGACGTGGCGTTGATCGACGACGTCGTGGACGGCCTGGCGGCGGAGGACGGCGCGAAGGTGTTCGGCACGATCGACCGGCTGGTCGACGCCGGGCACGACCCGCGCCGGTTCGCCTCCGACCTGCTCGACCGGCTGCGGGACCTGGTGCTGCTGCACGCGGTGCCGGACGCCGGGGAGCGCGGGCTGGTCAACGTGCCGGACGACGTGCTGGTGAAGATGGTCGCCCAGCGGGACGCGACCCGGCCGGCGACGGTGACCCGGTGGGCCGAGGTGCTGCACCAGGGTCTGACGGACATGCGCGGGTCGACCGCGCCCAGGCTGCTGCTGGAGCTGGTGTCGGCGCGGATGCTGCTGCCGTCGGCCAGTGACGCGGAGTCCGCGGTGTTGCAGCGGGTCGAGCGGCTGGAGAGGTACGGGCCGCCCGCCGGTGCAGCCGCGGGGGCTGGACCTGTCGGCGGTGGGCCGGGTGCCGCGTCCGCCGGCGGGCCGAGTGGTGGCGCGCCGGGCGAGAGTGGGCGGACGTTCCAGCGGCCATCGCAGCGGTCGGTGCAGCCCGAACCCGCGCCCGCACCGAGGGAGGCAGAGCGTCCCGCGGCACCGCCCCAGCAGGCGGCAGGACCGGCCCCGCAGGCAGCGGGGGCGACGGCCCAGCAGTCGGCGGCCCCGGCACAGCAGGGCTCGCAGCCGGCGGCAGGGCAGCAGGGCTCGCAGCCGGTGGCGGGGCAGCAGGGCGCGCGGGCGGTGGGGCAGTCCGAATCGGTGGTGGTCGCCGCGCCGAGCGCTCCTGCTCAGCCGGCCGAGGCACCCGTGCCGCCCGTGGCCGCCGGGTCCTCCGGGTCTGCCGGGTCCTCCGGGGTGGACGTCGCCGAGGTGCGCAGGCGGTGGGCCGAGTTGTGCTCGATCGTCAAGGGGCTGGCCGGGCCGAGTGCGAGTGCGCTGCTGACCAGTGGTGCCACCGTCGCCGAGGTGGACGGCACCACCGTCACCATCACGCACGGGTCCGCGCCGCTGGCGCGCCGGCTGGCCGAACCGCGCACCGTGGACGCCATCGCGACCGCGTTCGGGCAGGTGTTCGGCGGGTCGTGGCAGGTCCGCTGCCTCCACGGCGCGCCCAACCAGGCCGCACCGCGACCGACCCCGCAGCGCGAGCAGCGGCCGGCGCCGACGCGGCCCAGCCAGGCGGCCCGTCCGCAGGAGCCCCGGCAGGCGCCGACCAGGCCCGCGCCGGCCGACGACATCCCGCCGCCGCCCGAGCCGCCGGAGCCCGATGAGCCCCTCCCGCCGGAGCCGGTGGACGAGGAGGAGATGCTCGCCGAGGCCGCCCGGCCCGGTGACGCCGGTGATCAGCTCGACCCCGAGCAGGTCGTGCTCAAGCTGCTCGCCGACGAGTTGGGCGCGCGCCCGCTGAAGAGCTGAGCGCGCGACTACGCTGGTGGCAAACCCCAACGGAGAGGAACCCGCGGTGCAACCCGGTGGGCCGAACATGCAGCAGATCCTCCAGCAGGCGCAGTTGATGCAGCAGCAACTCGCCGCCGCCCAGCAGGAGTTGGCCGAGGCCGAGGTGACCGGCACCGCGGGCGGCGGGCTGGTGACCGCCGTCGTGTCCGGTGGCGGCGAGCTGAAGAGCCTGGCCATCGACCCGAAGGTGGTCGACCCGGAGGACGTGGAGACGCTGTCCGACCTGGTCGTGGCCGCCGTCCGCGACGCCAACCGCGCCGCGCAGGAGCTGGCCGCCCAGAAGATGGGGCCGCTGGCCTCCGGCATGGGCGGCTTGGACAGCCTCGGCGGGCTGTTCGGCTGATGTACGAGGGGCCCGTCCAGGACTTGATCGACGAACTCGGCCGCCTGCCGGGCGTCGGTCCCAAGAGCGCGCAGCGCATCGCCTTCCACCTCCTCGGTGCGGACCCGGCCGACATCACCCGGCTCCAGGACGCCTTGCAGAAGGTCAAGGACGGCGTGGTGTTCTGCGAGGTGTGCGGCAACGTCTCCGCCGAGACGACGTGCCGCATCTGCCGCGACCCGCGCCGCGACCTGAGCCTGATCTGCGTGGTCGAGGAGCCGAAGGACGTGCTGGCCGTCGAGCGGACCCGTGAGTTCAAGGGCCGCTACCACGTGCTGGGCGGCGCGTTGGACCCGTTGTCCGGGGTGGGCCCCGACCAGCTGCGCATCCGGCAGCTGCTGACCCGGATCGGGACCGAGGTCAACGAGATCATCATCGCGACCGACCCGAACACCGAGGGCGAGGCGACCGCCACCTACCTGGTGCGGATGCTGCGCGACTTCCCGGGCCTGACCGTGACGCGGTTGGCGTCCGGCCTGCCGATGGGCGGGGACCTGGAGTTCGCGGACGAGCTGACCCTCGGCCGGGCGCTGTCCGGTCGGCGCAGCATGTGAGGCTGGTCGCCGTCGACGGCCCCTCGGGGTCGGGCAAGTCGACCTACGCGGCGGCGCTGGGCGCGGTGGTGGTGCCCACGGACCACTTCGCGACCTGGGACGACCCGGTGTCGTGGTGGCCGCGCCTCGTCTCGGACGTCCTGGAACCGCTGTGGGCGGGCCGCCCGGCCCGCTACCAGCGCATGGACTGGAGCCAGGGTTGGCCGCGCCTGGGCGAGTGGGTGACGGTCGAAGTGCCGGACGTGCTCGTCGTCGAGGGCGTGTCGGCGGCCCGGCGGTCCATCGCGGACCGGCTGGACGAGGCCGTCTGGGTCGAGCTGCCCGACGAGCGGGAACGGCTGGAACGGGCGGTGCGGCGCGACGGCGAGGCCAGCCGGCGGCACCTCGAGCGCTGGCAGGCGTTCGAGCGCGGCTGGTTCGCGGTCGACGGGACGAAGGAACGCGCGGACCGGGTCGTGATCACCGACTGACCGGCCCCGGTCACCGGTCGAGGGCCGCGCGCACGATCTCGGCGTCGGGGCAGCCGATGGCGGTGAACCACTCCAGGGCCGTGGTCCACAGCTCGCGGGCCTCCTCCGCCGAGCCGGTCGCCGCGTACGCGTCACCGGCCACGTGGGCCGCGCGGGCCTGGACGTAGCGCTGGCCGGTGGCCCGGCTGCGTTCCAAGGCGCGGTGGGCCAGGTCCAGGGACTTGGCCACGTCACCCTGCTCCAGCTGGATCCGCGCCAGCAGCGCCAGCACGTCCACCTCGGCCAGCTTCAACCGGTAGCGGACCGAGCTGTCCAGGGCCTGCTGGGCCGAGTAGCGGGCCTCGTCGAGCCGACCCGCCGCCTTGTGCGCCATCGCCAGACCCCGGCGGGCCGCGCAGATGCCCCACAGGTAGCCGTTCTCCTCGGCGATCCGCAGCGCCGCCGTGTGCAGCTCCACCGCGTCCGCGTGCCGCCCCTCGCCGTGCACGGCCTCGCCGAGGACGTTCTTGGTGTCGCACACGCCCTTGAGGTTGCCCAGCTCCTCGGCCATCTCCAGCGCCTTGGTCGCCTCGACGATCGCCTCCGCGTACAGGCCGCGCATGTTGAGGGTGTGCGCCAAGCCCTCGTGCGGCATGTGCATGAACCCCCGCGTGCCGGACTTCTCGTACAGGTCAACCGCCCGCCGGTACAGCTCCGCGGCGCGTTCCGGCTGCCCCTGGTACAGGAGCACCTCGGCCAGCGACCGGTGGCTGTCGGCCTGCGTGATCCACACGCCCAGCCGGTTGCCCACGTCCAGCGACCCCTCGAAGGACGACACCGCCCGGTCCAGCTGCCCGAGCACCAGGTACACCCCGCCGAGGTTGATCAGGGCCACGCCCTCCTGCTGCAACGCCCCGATCTCGCGCGTGATCACCAGCGCCCGCTCCAGGCAGTCCGCGGCCTGCTCCAGCTCGCCGGTGTCGATGTAGACGCCGCCCAGGTTGATCAGCACCGCGGCCTCGGCCGCCGGCGCCGCCCCGGTGCGCCGCTGGATGGGGATCGCCCGGCGGAAGCAGTCCACGGCCACCCGGTGCTGCCCGATCGTCCAGTACAGCGTGCCCAGCGACGACAGCATCGCCACCTCGCCCGCCGGGTCGCCGATGGCCTGGGCCACCGAGAGGCCCGCCTTGGCCACCGCGAGCCACTCCGCGGGCAGGCCCTGGCCGTAGAAGTACCGGCGCAACGCGTCCGCGAGCTGCCAGCAGTCCCGGTCGGGTTCCCGGTCGGCCGCGTGCAGCACCAGCGCCACCAGGTTGGCCCGTTCCGCGTCCAGCCAGGCCAGCGCCTCGCCCGCCGCGGCGAACACCCGGGGCGTCACGCCCGCCACCACCGATTCGCGCGGCAGCCGCAGCATGCTGGACTTGGCCGCGTCGGTCGCGTTGTCCACCGACCGGATCGACCAGTCCAGCAGCCGTCGGTGGGCCAGCGCCCGCTCGGCGGGGTCGTCCTCGAAGGCCAGCCGCTCGGCCGCGTAGTCGCGCAGCAGGTCGTGGAACTGGTAGCGGCCCGGCGCGTGGTTGTCCACGAGGTTGGCGGTGGCCAGCCGGTCCAGCCGGCGGCGCGCGTCCTGCGTGGTCAGGCCGCCCAGCGCGGCGGCGATGTCCGGCGTGATGTCCCCCGGCGCGAGGCTGAGCAGCCGGAACAGCGACGCCAGCTCGGGCTTCAGCGCGGTGTAGGACAGGTCGAACGCCGCGTGCACGGCCGCCCGCTCGTCGCCCTCGACGGCCAGCGCCGCGAGCCGGTTGCCCGCCCGCAGCTCCTCCACGTAGGAGGCGATGGTGGTCTCCGGCCGGGACAGCAGGTTGGCCGCCGCGATGCGCAGCGCCAGCGGCAGGTGCGCGCACAGCTCGGCCAGCTGGTCGGCCGCCTCCGCCTGCTCGGCCACGACGTCCTCGCCGAGCATCCCGGCCAGCAGCGCCCGCGTCTCGTCGCGGTCGAGCACGTCGAGCCGCACGTTGGACGCCGCGTGGCTGACCGCGAGCCCGCGCAGGGTGTCGCGGCTGGTCACCAGCACCGCGCAGCCCGGCGACCCGGGCAGCAGCGGCCGGATCTGCTCGGCGTTGGCCGCGTTGTCCAGCACGAGCAGCACCTGCTGGTCGGTCAGCCGGGACCGGAACATCGCCTCCTGCTCGTCCTGGTCCAGCGGCACGGACTCGGGCGGCACGCCCTGCGCCCGCAGGAACCGCGGCAGCACGTCCACCGCGCTCAACGGCGGACCCTGGGCGTACCCGCGCAGGTTCACGTACAGCTGCCCGTCCGGGAAGTACTTGCGCATCTTGTGCGCCGCGTGCACCGCCAACGCCGTCTTGCCCACCCCGGGCGGACCGGCCAGCGTCACCACCGGCACGCCCTGCGCCGTGCGCAACAACGCCTCGATCAGGTGAACGGCCTGCTCGCGGCCCACGAAGTCGCCGATGTCGGCGGGCAGCTGCGAGGGCACCACCCGGTCCCGCCGGGCCGGCGCCGCCGACCCGGCGACCTCCAGCGACCCGCCCAGCACCTGTTGGTGCACCCGCCGCAGCTCGTCACCGGGGTCGATGCCCAGTTGGTCGGCCAGCAGGTCGCTGACCCGCTTGTACGCGTGCAGCGCGTCGGCCTGCCGCCCCGACCGGTACAGCGCGGTCATCAGCTGCGACCACAGCCGCTCGCGCAGCGGGTGCTCGCTGGTGAGCCGGGACAGCTCGGGGATCAGCTCGGCGTGCCGCCCCAGCTCCAGCTCCACCTCGACGCGCCGCTCCTCCACGTGCAGCCGCCGCTCGCCCAGCCGGGGCACCTCGTCGCGGTGCAGCACCTCCGACGGCACGTCCACCATCGCCGGACCCCGCCACAGCCCGAGCGCCGCGGTGAAGATCGCCGACGCCGGTTCCAGCCGGCCCGCGAGCCGCTCCTGCTCGCCCTCCTCGACCAGTTGTTCGAACCGGACGACGTCGATGGTGCGCTCGTCGACATCGATCAGATAACCATCGGGGACGGTCCGGATCGGTACAGCCGGCCCCAGCACCTGCCGCAGCCGCATGACGTAGGTCTGGAGGGTGCCGCGGGCGCGGGCGGGCGGTTCGGCGCCCCAGACGTGCTCGGCGAGCTCGTCCACCGACACGCCGGCGCCGGCGCGCATCAGCAGCGACACCAGCAGCGCCCGCTGCCGACCTGCGCGGACGACCACGTTCTCGCCGTCGACCAGCACCTGCAACGGCCCGAGGACGCGGAACTCGACCTGAGGGCCCACCCGTCCCGACCTCCCCTCCCGCGCACGGGTTTCTGTTGTCCGTTGTACAGCGTAGGAGAGCGTTTGAAGGATCGGTCGTCGTCACGTTGGGTCAGCGAACCTGCGCCGGAAGTACGAGAATGCCCATTCACGTGGCCGGATCGTGACCTGGCTTACTGCGGAAGGGTTGTGCTCACCGGTTAGGGTCCGACACCACACCGAGAGATCCCGGATTTCCCAAGGGGTGTTTGATGGTTCATTCCCGAACGGCTCGGCGCCGCTGGACGGCCGCGATCGGCCTGACCGGCGCTGCTGTCCTCGCACTGTCCGCCTGCGCGCAATCCGAGCGTGGTGGAGACTCCGGGTCCGGCAAGACCGGCGGGACGATGGTCTTCGGGGCCGCGGGCGAGCCCAAGAACTTCGACCCGATCTTCAACGACGACGGTGAGAGCTTCCGCCCGATCCGCCAGATGTACGACACGCTCATCACGTATAAGCGCGGCACGGCCGACCTCGCGCCGGGTCTCGCGGAGAAGTGGGAGCCCAGTGCCGACGGCAAGTCGTGGACGTTCACACTGCGGAAAAATGTGAAATTCCACGACGGCACTCCGTTCAATGCCGCCGCGGTCTGCTTCAACTTCGACCGCTGGTTCAACATGAAGGGCGCCGCCGCCCAGACGCAGATGATCTACTACGGCGACGTGTTCAGCGGCTTCGCCAAGAACGAGGGCGACGCGGCCGGTGAGCCCCTGTACAAGTCGTGCGAGGCCAAGGACGAGGGCACCGCGGTCCTGAACCTCAACGCCTACAAGGGCGCGTTCCCGGCGGCCTTCGGCCTCACGTCGTTCTCCATCTCCAGCCCCGACGCGCTGAAGAAGTACGACGCGGACAACGTCCAGCAGTCGGGTGACTCGTTCACCTACCCGGCCTACGCCACCGAGCACCCGACCGGCACCGGTGCGTTCAAGTTCGAGAAGTTCGACAAGGCCAACAAGACCATCACCCTGGTCCGCAACGACGACTTCTGGGGTGAGAAGCCGAAGCTCGACAAGCTGATCTTCAAGATCATCCCGGACGAGAACGCCCGCAAGCAGGAGCTCAAGGCCGGCACGATCGACGGCTACGACTACCCGAACCCGGCGGACTACAACACGCTGAAGTCCGACGGCTTCAACGTCACCCCGCGCCCGGCGTTCAACATCCTGTACCTGGGCATCAACGGTGCGAACACCCCGGCCCTGAAGGACCTGCGGGTCCGCCAGGCCATCGCCTACGCCGTGAACCGCGAGCAGCTGGTCAAGACCAAGCTGCCCACGGGCGCCGAGGTGGCCACCCAGTTCATCCCGAAGACGGTCGCGGGCTACGCCGACGACGTGCAGAAGTACCCGCACGACGTGGCCAAGGCCAAGGAGCTGCTGACCCAGGCCGGCGCCACCGGCCTGACGCTGAAGTTCTACGTGCCGACCGAGGTCAGCCGCCCGTACATGCCGAACCCGACCGAGATCGCGGCCGTCATCACCGACGACCTGAAGGCCGCGGGCATCAACGTCGAGATCGTGTCCCGCCCGTGGAACGGCGGGTACAAGGACGACGTGCAGAAGGCGGGCAAGCACGACCTGCACCTGCTCGGCTGGACCGGTGACTACAACGACGCCGGCAACTTCGTCGGCACGTTCTTCGGTCGCGCCAAGGCCGAGTTCGGCTTCGACGACAAGGCCCTGTTCGACGCCCTGTCCGCCGCCGACGCGGTCGTGGACGAGACCAAGCACGCGGACGCGTACAAGCAGGTCAACCGCGACATCATGAGCAAGTACCTGCCTGCGGTGCCCGTGTCGCACTCGCCGCCGGCGATCGTCGTGAGCAGCAAGATCTCGGGCCTGGTGCCCAGCCCGCTCACCGACGAGCGCTTCGACACCGTGAGCAAGGGCTGATCCGACTGGACCGGTGAGTGGTGGCGCTCGTGATCCGAGCGCCACCACCTTGCTGTCCAAGGGGTTTCCAACATGCTGCGATTCATAGTCCGTCGCCTGCTCCAGGCGATCCCGACGCTGCTGATCCTCTCCCTGCTCGTGTTCATGTGGCTGCGCTCGCTGCCCGGCGGTCCGGCCGGCGCGCTGCTCGGCGACAAGGCCACGCCGGAGAAGATCGAGGCCCTGAACAAGGTGCTCGGGCTCGACCAGCCCCTGATCATCCAGTACTTCAAGTTCCTCGGGCGCACCCTCTCCGGGGACTTCGGCAGCTCGCTGATCAGCGGCGAGCCGGTGATGACCGAGATCGGCCGGGCACTGCCCGCGACGATCGAGCTGTCCATCGCGGCGCTGCTGTTCGCCGTCGTCCTGGGCATCCCGCTGGGTTACCTCGCGGCGAGCTACCGCGGGCGCTTCCTCGACAACGTCACCGTCATCGGCACCCTGGTCGGCGTCGCCGTCCCGGTGTTCTTCCTGGGCATCCTGCTCAAGCAGGTGTTCGCCCAGGAACTGGCGCTGTTCCCGCCGTCGGGCCGCCAGGACGTCACGATCGACCCGACGCACGTCACGAACTTCGCCGTCCTGGACGGTCTGCTCACCCAGGAGTGGGACGCCGCGGGCGACGCGCTGTGGCACCTGGTGCTGCCGGCGATCGCGTTGAGCAGCATCCCGCTCGCGGTGATCGTCCGGATCACCCGCGCGTCCGTGCTCGACGTGCTCAACGAGGACTTCGTCCGCACCGCCAACGCCAAGGGCCTCCAGGGGTCGATCGTGCGGCGCAGGCACGTGCTGCGCAACGCGATGCTGCCGGTGTCCACGACCATCGGTCTCCAGACCGGCCTGCTGCTGGGCGGCGCGGTCCTGACCGAGCGCGTGTTCGTGTGGGGTGGTCTCGGGTCGCTGCTGGCCCAGGGCATCGAGCGCCGCGACTACCCGCGCTTGCAGGCGTTGCTGCTGCTCGCGGCCGTGGTCTACGTGCTGGTGAACCTGCTGGTGGACATCTCGTATGCCATCATCGACCCGAGGGTGCGGACCTCATGACGACCCTGCTGAACCGCAAGAAGCGGCGGATCGACGAGTTGGCGGGGTCCGCCGGCACGAGCCTCGCGGCGGACGCGCTCAAGCGGATGTCGCGCAGCCCGGTGGCCATCATCGGCGCGGTGATCGTGCTGGTCTTCCTCGTGCTGTCGGTGATCGCGCCGTTCATCACGCCGAAGGACCCGTACAAGCGCTACGAGGAGCTGCTCGACCAGCTGCGCCCGGACAACATCCCGGGCGCCATGCCGGGGTTCGTCATGGGCAGCGACGAGCTGGGCCGCGACTTCTTCAGCCGGCTGCTGGTCGGCGCGCAGCAGTCGCTGGTGGTCGGTGTCGGCGCCACGCTCATCGGCCTGGTGCTGGGCATGCTGATCGGCGGCGCGGCCGGCGCGTTCGGCGGCTGGGTGGACTCGTGGCTGATGCGGTTCACCGACATCATGCTGTCGATCCCGAGCCTGCTGCTGGCCATCTCCATCGCGGCGCTGGCCAGCCGGGGCAGCCAGACCACGGTCATCATCGCGGTCGCGGTGACCACCGTGCCGATCTTCGCCCGCCTGCTGCGCGGCGCGATGCTGGCGCAACGGCACAGCGACCACGTGCTGGCGGCGACCGCGCTGGGCGTGAAGCGCAAGACGATCGTGTTCCGGCACATGCTGCCCAACTCGCTGGGCCCGGTGATCGTGCAGGCCACGCTCACCCTGGCCACGGCGATCATCGAGGCCGCGTCGCTGTCGTTCCTCGGCCTGGGCGACCCCGACCCGGCGCGCGCGGAGTGGGGCCTGATGCTGGGCAACTCGCAGCGCTACATCGACGTGAAGCCGGAGCTGGCCTACTTCCCGGCCATCGCGATCATCATCGTGGCGCTGGGCTTCACGCTGCTCGGCGAGTCGTTGCGCGAGGCTCTCGACCCGAAGAACCGGAGGTGATCCGCGGTGGCCTTGCTCGAAGTGCGTGACCTGCGCGTGGTGTTCCAGCGCCGGGGCACCGAACCGTTCGCCGCCGTGGACGGCGTCTCCTTCGACGTCGACCCCGGCCAGACCGTGGGCCTGGTCGGCGAGTCCGGCTGCGGCAAGTCGGTGACCTCGCTGGCGATCATGGGGCTGCTGCCCGCGCGCGGCAACAAGGTGACCGGCTCGGTCAAGTTCGAGGGCACCGACCTGCTCACGCTGTCCAACCGGGAGATGCGGGACCGGCGCGGCCGGGACCTGGGCATGGTGTTCCAGGACCCGCTGTCGTCGCTGAACCCGGTGATCCCGATCGGCCTCCAGGTCACCGAGGTGCTGGAGCGGCACCGGGCCATGCCGCGCAAGAAGGCGATGGTCGAGGCGGCCGAGCTGCTGGACAAGGTCGGCATCCCCGACCCGACCCGGCGGCTGAGCGAGTACCCGCACCAGCTCTCCGGCGGGATGCGGCAGCGCGCGCTGATCGCGATCGCGCTGGCGTGCCGGCCGCGGCTGCTCATCGCCGACGAGCCGACCACCGCGCTGGACGTGACCATCCAGGCGCAGATCCTGGCCCTGCTCAAGGAACTCGTGCAGGACACCGGGACCGCGCTGATCATGATCACGCACGACCTGGGCGTCGTGGCGGGGCTGTGCGACGAGGTGAACGTGCTCTACGGCGGTCGCGTCGTGGAGCGGGCGGAGCGGCACGAGCTGTTCGGCGAACCGCGCCACCCGTACACGCACGGCCTGCTGGCCTCCATCCCGCGCCTGGACGCGGCGCGCGGCGAGAAGCTGGTGCCGATCAAGGGCTCGGTGGCGGACAACATCCCGTGGGACAGCGCCTGCGCCTTCGCACCGCGCTGCCCGAACGCGCTGGACGTGTGCCGCCAGGTCACGCCCGCGCTGGAGCACGAGGACCGGCGGTCGCTGCGCTGCCACAACCCGGTGCTGCCGGGAACGCCCGCCGCACAGGAGGTGCCCGCATGACCGCTGCTGTCGAGCCGACGGCCGCCGACGCGCCCGTGGGCGGGTCGCTGGTCTCGGTGCAGGACCTCAAGGTCCACTTCCCGATCAAGCGCGGCCTGATCGTGGACCGCACGGTCGGCCACGTGTACGCCGTGGACGGCGTGGACCTGGAGATCCGGCGCGGCGAGACCTACGGCCTGGTCGGCGAGTCCGGCTGCGGCAAGTCCACGCTGGGGCGCGGCATGCTGCGGCTGGTGGAGCCCACCGGCGGCAAGGTCGTGTTCGACGGCACGGACCTGGTGACGCTCAAGGGCGAGTCGCTGCGCAAGATGCGGCGGCGGATCCAGATGGTGTTCCAGGACCCGATGTCGTCGCTGGACCCGCGGCAGTCCGTGGAGTCGATCCTGGTCGAGGGCCTGCGGGCGCACGGCCTGGACAAGGGCCGCGAGGCCACCGGCAAGCGCTTGCGCCAGCTGCTGTCCGCGGTGGGCCTGCCGTCGACCTCGCTGCGGAAGTACCCGCACGAGTTCTCCGGCGGCCAGCGGCAGCGCATCGGCATCGCCCGCGCGCTGGCGGTGGAGCCCGACCTGATCATCGCCGACGAGCCGGTGTCCGCGCTGGACGTGTCGGTGCAGGCGCAGGTGGTGAACCTCCTGGAGGAGTTGCAGGAGGAGTTCGGGCTGACCTACCTGGTCATCGCGCACGACCTGGCCGTGGTGCGGCACATCTCCGACCGGGTGGGCGTGATGTACCTGGGCGGGATCGTGGAGGAGGCGTCCTCGGACGACCTCTACGCCGAGCCGCTGCACCCGTACACCAAGGCGCTGCTGTCGGCGATCCCGGTGCCGGACCCGGAGGTCGAGGACCGGCGCGAGCGGATCCTGCTCACCGGTGACCTGCCGTCGCCGGCGAACCCGCCGAACGGCTGCCGGTTCCACACCCGGTGCCCGTGGAAGCAGGAGACGAAGTGCGCCACCGACCGGCCCGTGCTGCGCGAGGTGCGGCCGGGCCACAAGGTGGCGTGCCACTGGGCGGAGGACATCGAGGCGGGCCGCATCCGGCCGCACGAGGTGGAGACCGTGCTGGTGGAGGAGTCGTCGATCTCGCCGGACGTGCCCCTGATCGGGCCGTCGTCGGTGGGCGAGGTCCTCAACCCGTAGTCCCCCGGTGGGGGTGCGTCCCCCTGGTACGCACCCCCACCGGCTTTCAGGCCCAGTCCGGCTCGCGTCCGAGCAGCCCGACCAGGCGGTCGGTGAGCGGGGCGTCTTCCGGCACGTCCACGGGGTGCCCGAAGGCCGCGCCCGGTCCCCGCACGTCGGGGGTGCTCGGGTAGCGCCGGGCCATCTTGTACGCGGCGAGCGCCATCTCCTCGTCCAGCGTGCTGTCGAACCCGACCGCCTTGGCCAGGTCCCAGGCGTGCACCAGGTTGTCCACGAAGTGCCCGGCGACCAGGCTGCGGCCCGGTTGGGGGCCGAAACCGGGGAACACGCTGGGCCGGTCCAGGAAGCCGTCGACGCGGAAGGCCTCGGTGGCCCGGTCGGCGGCGGCCGTGTAGGCCTCCACCAGGTCGTCGCTCGCCTGCGGCGCGGTCGCGGCCTCGCGGGCGGCGGCGTCGAACTTCAGGGTGCTGTCCACCTGGTGTTGCAGCAGGTCGCGGACGGTCCAGCCGGTGCACGGGGTGCGCAGGTCGAAGTGGTGGGGTTCGAGCTTGCGGTAGAGCGTGACGTTGAGGTCGAGCGCGGCGCGGTCGAGGTCGAGCAGGTCCATCGGTCCTCCAGAATTTGTACGAACGATCGTACAGTTTGTTTGGGTGGGACCGTCAAGAGCGGCTAGCGTGGTCGGGGTGAAGGTGGACGGACGGCTGGAGCGCGGCGAGCAGACCCGGCGGCAGATCCTGCGGCGGGCCGCGGAGATCGCGTCGGTGGAGGGCCTGGAGGGCCTGTCCATCGGGCGGCTCGCGACCGAGCTGGAGGTCAGCAAGAGCGGGGTGTTCGCGCACTTCGGGTCCAAGGAGGAGCTGCAACTGGCCACCGTCCGGGCCGCGGCGAAGATCTTCCTGGACCAGGTGGTCACGCCGGCGCTGGAGCTGCCGCCCGGCGGGGCCAGGCTGGAGCTGCTGCTGGAGGGCTGGCTGGTCTACTCGGAGCGGCGGACGTTCCCCGGCGGGTGCTTCTTCTACGCGGTGCAGGCGGAGTTCGACGCGCGACCCGGCCGGGTGCGCGACGCCATCGCCGAGTACGGCCGCGCCTGGACCGCGCTGGTGCGCGACACCGTCGAGGGCGTGCCGGACCTGGCGGCCGACCCGGACCAGGTCGCGTTCGAGCTGATCGCGTACCTGGAGATGGCCAACGCGCAATCCGTCCTGCACGACGACCCCGCCGCCTACGCCCGCGCCCGCACGGCGGTCCACTCCCGCCTGGCCCGGCCGGTCGGTTAGGCGGCGGCGGCGGTCTCGGCGGCGTCGACCACCCGGCGCTGGGCGGACTTCACAGCCATGCCCACCGGGATGCTGATCAGCACCGCCGTGCCCCACGACAGGGCGATCGCGAGCAGCGGGTCCTCGATCACCTGGCCGCCGAAGTACCCGATCAGCGCCGTGTACCCGCTCCACAGCGTCGCCCCGACCAGCGCGACCGGCGCGAACCGCCTGCTCGGCCACCGCAACGACCCCGCCAGCAACGCCCCGACCAACCCGCCGCCGGGCACCCACCGCACCGCCACCAGGATCGGCTCACCGCGCGACGCGAGCCGCGCCGCCGTCCACTCCACCACCGCCCGCGACCCCGGCCGCCGGCTGAACCGGCGCAGCGCGCGCATCCCGGCGCTGCGGCCGAGCGAGTAGTTGACCAGGTCGGCGACGAAGCACCCCAGCGCCGCCACCACGATCACCCCGGTCAACGGCAGTTCACCGGTCGCGGCCAGCACAGCACAACCGATGAGCACGGCCTCCGTGGGCGCCAGCGGCACGGCCGCGACCACGAACAGCACCACGAGTGCGGTCATGATCGGAGAACGCTAGTCCCACCGGGTTAACTCCGAGGGTCGCCCGCTCTTCAGGAAAGGCTCAGGCGACCCCCGGCGCACCTCTCAGCGGTTGGCCCGGTTCAGGGCCGAGACGACCGCGCGCAGCGACGCGGCCACCGTGGACGAGTCGATGCCCACGCCCCACAGGACCCGGTCGCCCACCGCGCACTCCAGGTACGCCGCCGCCCGGGCGTCGTCACCGGAGGACATCGCGTGCTCGAAGTAGTCCAGCACCCGCACGTCGTACCCGACCGACGCCAGCGCGTCGACGAACGCGGCGATCGGGCCGTTGCCCGACCCGGTGACCTCGGTGGTCTCGCCGTCCACGACGACCACGGCCTTGATCGTCTCGTGCCCGCTGCCGTCGCCGGACACCTTCTGCCGCACGAGCCGCAGCGGCACGGCGCCGTCCAGGTACTCCTCGGAGAACGCGTCCCACATGTCCTTGGGCGAGATCTCGCCGCCCTGCGTGTCGGTGACCTCCTGGATGACCCGCGAGAACTCCACCTGCAACCGGCGCGGCAGGTCCAGGTGGTGCTCGGTCTTCATCAGGTAGGCCACGCCGCCCTTGCCGGACTGCGAGTTGACCCGGATGACGGCCTCGTAGTTGCGGCCCACGTCCTTCGGGTCGATCGGCAGGTAGGGGACCTCCCACGGGAACTCGTCCACGTGCTCCCCGGCCGCCTTCGCCGCGTCCTCCAGGGCCTCGAAGCCCTTCTTGATGGCGTCCTGGTGGGACCCGGAGAACGCGGTGAACACCAGGTCGCCGCCGTACGGGTGCCGCTCGGGCACGGGCAGCTGGTTGCAGTACTCGACCGTGCGGCGGACCTCGTCGATGTCGGAGAAGTCGATCTGCGGGTCCACGCCCTGGCTGAACATGTTCATGCCCAGCGTCACCAGGCACACGTTGCCGGTGCGCTCGCCGTTGCCGAACAGGCAGCCCTCGATGCGGTCCGCGCCCGCCAGGTAGCCCAGCTCGGCGGCGGCCACCCCGGTGCCCCGGTCGTTGTGCGGGTGCAGCGACAGGATGATCGAGTCGCGGCGGGCCAGGTTGCGCGACATCCACTCGATCGAGTCGGCGTAGACGTTGGGCGTGGCCATCTCGACGGTCGCGGGCAGGTTCACGATCAGCGGCTTGTCCGGCGTCGGCTGGATGACCGCGGAGACCGCGTCGCACACCTCCAGCGCGTAGGACAGCTCGGTGCCGGTGTAGGACTCGGGGGAGTACTCGTAGCGGAAGTCCGTCTCCGGGTACTTCTTCGCCTCCTCCAGCGCGAACGCCGCCGCGTCGGTGGCGATCTTCTTGATGCCCTCGCGGTCGGCCTTGAACACCACGCGCCGCTGGAGGATCGACGTGGAGTTGTAGAAGTGGACGATCGCCTTGTGCGCGCCGCGCAGCGACTCGAACGTCCGCTCGATCAGCTCGGGCCGGCACTGGGTCAGCACCTGGATGGTGACGTCCGGCGGGATCGCGCCGTCCTCGATGATCTCGCGGACGAAGTCGAAGTCGGTCTGCGACGCGGCCGGGAAGCCGACCTCGATCTCCTTGAAGCCCATCCGCACCAGCAGGTCGAACATCTTGCGCTTGCGGGCGGGGGACATGGGGTCGATCAGGGCCTGGTTGCCGTCGCGCAGGTCCACCGCGCACCACAGCGGCGCCTTCTCGATCCGCTTGGTCGGCCACGTGCGGTCCGGTACGTCGACGGTCTCCACCTGCTCGTGGAACGGGCGGTAGCGGTGCACCGGCATCGACGTGCCGCGCTGCGGGTTCCAGGCGGGCTGGTCGGCGGGCGCGGGCCGGGACGGGGTGCGGATGCGGCTGGTCCCGGACGAGTACGAGTCGGGTGACGTGGTCATGGTGTGCTCACAGCTCCTGCTGGCCGTTTCGGGAGGACGACCGGCGGCAACGCTCGAGCCCGCGACGGGGGGCCGGTCTGATCAGACCCCGTCACGGCGGCGAAGCAGGAGGGCACGTGCCACGTCGAACAGGTTAACCACATTCCGCCGGGGGGTGGAACCGACCGCCCAGATACTGGACGCGTGGAGCGCGTCCGCAGGCGTGGGGCGTCCGACCAGGTGGTCCGGGTTAGCGCGTGTTTATCACTCGTTCGTGTGAGGTACCTGAACGGCATGTCCAGATGGCGAACCTCAACGCGCAGCGGCAGCTTCACCGCTGCTCGAGTGATCAGCGGCGTGGGCGCTGTGTTCGCTCTCATCGAGGTCCTCTACATCCTGATGATCCTCTTCGGGGCGAACCAGGCCAACGCGTTCTTCCGCTTCATCCAGCAGCTCGCCGAGCCGCTGGCGCTGTTCTTCCCAGGGTTGTTCCAGCTCGGCAACCCCAACCTGGACGTCATCGTGAACTACGGTCTCGCGGCGGTGTTCTGGCTGGTGGTGACCGGCATCCTGGCGCGTGTCGTCGCGCGCTGATGCCGCGTCGGCTTGTCGGGTCGCATTTCCCGCCGATCAGCTCTTCCGATCAGCGGGAAATGCGGGCCGACGAGCCGACTCCAGGCGGCATCAGCCGCGGCGCCGGAGGCGTCGCAATTCAACACCGTCATGGGACACTCCCGTCATGGCTGAGCACACTGCGTCCGACGTCCGGACGCGGATCGTGTCGGTCGTGGCGGGAGTTGTCGGTTGGGTGGGGCTGCTCGTCGCAGCGGTTCTGGTCGTGCACGTCCTGTTGACCGTGGGCGGGGCGAATCCGTCCAACTCGATCACCACGACCGTCGCGACCTGGGCCGATCGGTTCGCCTTGGGCTTCCGCGACCTGTTCACGCCCGAGGACCTGAAACTCCGCGTCCTGGTCAACTACGGCATCGCCGCCGTGTTCTGGCTGATCGTCCGATCACTGGTCGTGAAGCTCGTCCGCCGGCTCGGCTGAGAACAGCGGCTCGCCCCACTCGGTGAACACCGTCTCGGTGAGCGGCCTGCGCTTTCGGACCCGCCTCTCGCGCGCCCGCAGGTCCTCCGGCAGGTCCGAGTCGTCGCCCAACCGACCGACCGCGACGACGACCACCGGCACCACGTCCTCCGGCAGCGCGAAGGCCTCCCGGACAAGATCCTTCGAGAACCCGCCCATCTGGTGCGTGACCAGCCCGTTCTCGACCGCCTGCAAGGTCAGGTTCGCCACCGCCAGGCCCACGCCGTACTCGGTGTTCGGCATCGGCCCGCGATCATCGGCGGTCACCCGGCACGCCACCAGCAGCACCGAAGCCCGCCCCGCCCACGCCTGGTTGCCCGGCCGCAACGCCTCGAAGATCCGGGTGAACACGGAGTCGCCCCGGAACCCGACGAGGAACCGCGCCGGCTGGGTGTTGCCGTGCGAAGGGGCCCACCGGGCGGCCTCCAGCAACGGCCGCAGGTCGGACCCCGTCAAGATCGCAGCGGGGTCGAACGCGCGAGGGCTCCAGCGCTGGGCGATGTTCGGGTTGAGGTCCATCAGATCGCATACTGCCAAGCCGTGATGGCGTAAGCGCCGAACCACGCGCTGAACACCGCGATCCCCACCAGCACCGCCACCACCGTGGACGTCCGCCGCCGCGCCAAGGCCAGTGCGATGGGCACGAGCAGCGTGAACGCCGGCAGCAGCAGCCTGGCCTTGGAGTTCATCAGCCCGTTCGACCCGAGGTCCATCGCCAGCACCCCGGCCCCGTAGACCACCAGCGGCCACTCCAGCCCCCGCCGGATGCCCAGCACGACGAGGGCGATCGCCACGACCAGGAACCACACGGTCGCCAGTTCCAGCACCGACCGCGGCTCACCCAGGATGAGCAGCGCGAACTTCCAGGTGGCCGCCCCGCCGTCGAACCGGGAGTCCCACCCGCGCTGCTGCACGGCGAACCACCCGTCCCACTGCCCGGTCCGCACGGCCGCGTACGCCAGGTACCCGAGCAGCCCGAGCGGCGCGACCAGGCCGCCGACCCACGGCCGCCACCCGTCCCACCGCCGCACGACCGCCACCACGGCCGCCAGGCACACGGCCAGGATCAGCGCCCCCGCCGTCGGCCGCACCAGCCCCGCCGCCGCGCAGCACAGCCCGGCCAGCACCCACCGCCGCTCGACCACGCCCACCAGCGACCACGCCGCCAACGCGCAGAACGTGGCCTCCGAGTACGCCATCGACAGCACGACCGCCATCGGCGAGGCCGCGAACAGCACCACCAGCACCAGCCCGGCCCGGTCGGACCCGCCGAACACCCGCGACCCCAGCCGCCGCAGCCCGTACGCGCAGAACACGCCGCTGACCAGGCTCACCGCGAACGCCGCGCCGACCGACTCGACGCCGGGCAGCCCGTCCACCCACCGCACCAGGGCCGGGTAGCCGGGGAAGAACGCCAGCGGCGTCTCCGCGCTCCGCCGCCCGAACGCGTCCACCAGGCCCGGCGGCACGCTGTCGTACCCGCCCTCGGCGATGCCCAGGAACCACTGCCCGTCCCACGACGTGAGCACGCGCGTGACGTCCTTGTCCCACCGCGCGGCCATCAGCGCCAGCACCAGCAGCCCGAACTCGCGGACCAGCAGGTAGGCGACGGCCGGCGCCAGGGCCAGGGTGACCCGGTGTCTGGCCGCGCGCGCCAGCCGGTCACGCGCGCTCGGCGCGTCCTCGGGCTCCACGCGAACCGCCTCCAGGGTCGACACAGCAGGAGAGGGTAGTGCCCGTCACGGTGCCCGCTGTCCACTCCTTGGGCCAGGTAGTCTGCCTGCAAGCTGGGGTTTCACGCCCGCGTAACCGGCTCGTGGAACTCCCCTCGCCCGTTGTCGGCTCGGAGGGAGAAGGATCAGTGGCGCTCGTCGTCCAGAAGTACGGCGGTTCCTCGGTCGAGAGCGCCGAGCGGATCAAACGGGTGGCCGAGCGCATCGTCGCGACCCGGAAGGCCGGCAACGACGTCGTCGTGGCCGTCTCCGCGATGGGTGACACGACCGACGAGCTGCTCGACCTCGCGCGCCAGGTGTCCCCGGTGCCGCCCGCCCGCGAGATGGACATGCTGCTGACCTCCGGTGAGCGCATCTCCATGTCGCTGCTGGCGATGGCGATCCACTCGCTGGGCGCCCAGGCGCGTTCCTACACCGGCTCGCAGGCCGGCGTGATCACCACGTCCGTGCACGGCAAGGCGCGCATCATCGACGTGACGCCCAGCCGCATCCAGGACGCGCTGTCCGAGGGGGCCATCGCGATCGTCGCGGGCTTCCAGGGCGTGAGCCAGGACAGCAAGGAGATCACCACGCTGGGCCGCGGCGGCACCGACACCACCGCGGTGGCCCTGGCGGCGGCGCTCAAGGCCGACGTCTGCGAGATCTACACCGATGTGGACGGCGTGTTCACCGCCGACCCGCGCATCGTGCCGAACGCCAAGCGGCTGGAGACCATCACCTACGAGGAGATGCTCGAGATGGCGGCGTGCGGCGCGAAGGTGCTCATGCTCCGCTGCGTCGAGTACGCCCGTCGCTACGGCGTCCCGGTGCACGTCCGATCTTCGTTCAGCAACAAGCCCGGGACCATCGTGTCCGGGTCAGTGGAGGACCTTCCCGTGGAACAGGCGATGATCACCGGCGTCGCGCACGACCGGTCGGAGGCCAAGGTCACCGTGACCGCCGTGCCGGACCACCCCGGCGTCGCGGCCCGCATCTTCCGCGTCGTGGCCGAGGCGGAACTCGACATCGACATGGTCGTGCAGAACGTGTCGCAGGCCGTGTCGGGCCGCACCGACGTGACCTTCACGCTGTCCAAGGACGACGGCCCGCGGGCCGTGGCGGCGCTGAACAAGGCGCGCGAGGAGATCGGCTTCGAGCAGGTCCTCTACGACGACCACGTGGGCAAGGTGTCGCTGATCGGCGCGGGGATGCGCTCGCACCCCGGCGTGACGGCGACGTTCTGCGAGGCGCTCGCGTCGGCGGGCGTGAACATCGAGATCATCTCCACTTCGGAGATCCGCATCTCCGTGATCTGCCGGGACACCCAGCTCGACGACGCGGTCCGTGCGCTGCACGACGCGTTCGAGCTGGGTGGGGACGAAGAAGCCGTGGTGTACGCCGGGAGTGGACGATGAGCCCTGTTCTTGCCCTCGTGGGGGCCACGGGTGCCGTGGGCACCGTCATGATCGACATCATCAACGGCCGGCCGTCCGTGCCGTGGGGTGAGATCCGGCTGATCGCGTCCGCGCGTTCGGCGGGCAAGAAGATCACCGTGCGCGGCGAGGAGCTGACCGTCGTCGCGCTGTCGCCGGAGGCGTTCGACGGCGTCGACATCGCGATGTTCGACGTGCCGGACGAGGTGTCCGCGGAGTGGGCCCCGATCGCGGCGGCGCGCGGCGCCGTGGCGGTGGACAACTCGGGCGCGTTCCGCATGGACCCCGAGGTGCCGCTGGTGGTGCCGGAGGTCAACGCGGACCAGATCTCGGTGCGCCCCAAGGGGATCATCGCGAACCCGAACTGCACGACCCTGTCCATGATGGCCGCCTTGGGCGCGCTGCACCGGGAGTTCGGGCTGCGCGAGCTGGTCGTGGCGTCCTACCAGGCGGCGTCGGGCGGCGGCCAGGCGGCGATCGACCGGCTCTACGGCGAGCTGGAGGCGTTGGCGGGCAAGGAGGTCGGCGTCCGCGCGGGCGACGTGCGGGAGGTGCTGGAGGCCGCGGGCCTGCCGGTGTCGGACTCGCCGTTCCCGGCTCCGCTGGCGCTGAACGTGGTGCCGTGGGCGGGTTCGCTGAAGGACGAGGGCTGGACCAGCGAGGAGCTGAAGGTCCGCAACGAGTCCCGCAAGATCCTCGGCATCCCGGACCTCCGCGTCTCGGCCACCTGCGTGCGCGTCCCGGTCGTGACGACGCACTCGCTGGCCGTGCACGCGACCTTCGCCCGCGAGGTGACCGTCGAGCAGGCGCACAAGATCTTCGAGGCGCAGCCGTCGATCGTGCTCGTGGACGACCCGGCGGCGAAGGAGTTCCCGACGCCGGCGGACGTCGTGGGCGAGGACCCGACCTACGTGGGCCGGGTGCGCCAGGCGCTGGACTTCCCGAACACGCTGGACTTCTTCGTGTGCGGCGACAACCTCCGCAAGGGCGCGGCGCTCAACACCTACGAGATCGCCGAGGAACTGGCCGACCGCCTGTAGGTTCGCCGTCATGGCGGACGTGGTGCTCGCGATCGACCTCGGAACGACGGCGACCAAGGTCATCGCGGTAGACCGGAACGCGGGCGTGGTGGCATCGGCGGAGCACGGCTACCCGATGCGCACCACGCCCTCCGGCGAGGCCACGCACGACCCGGTCGAGGTGTGGGACGCGGCCGTCCGCGCGTTGCGGGAGGTCGCGTCCGCCGGGCACACCGTGCGCGCCCTGTCGTTGACGGGCGCGATGCACACGTTGATGGGCTTGGACGCCTCTCTTTCGCCCATCACGCCGTCCCTGAGCTGGGCGGACAACCGGGCGGTCGCCGAGGTAGCCCGCCTGCGCCGCACCCCCGAGGGCATCGCGCTGCACCGCGCGACCGGCACCCCCGTCCACACCATGTCGCCGCTGGTGAAGCTGGCGTGGTTCGCCGCACGGGGGTTCACGGCGGCGAAGTGGTGCGGCCTCAAGGACTACGTGACCCATCGCCTGACGGGCGTCCTGGCGACCGAACACTCCTCGGCCTCCGCGACGGGCCTCCTGGACCTGGCTTCCCTGTCCTGGCACCCGGACGCCCTGGCCTTCGCCGGCGTGACCGCCGCCGACCTGCCGGACCTGCACGCACCGACCGACACGTTCCCGCTGACGTTCGAGATCCCCGGCATCCCGCTGGGCACCCCGGTGGTCCTGGGCGGCGGCGACGGCCCGATGGCGAACTTGGGCGTCGGTGCGGTAGTGCCCGGCGTGGCGGCGGTGTCGTTGGGCACCAGCGGCGCCCTGCGCGTGGTGCGCGACCGGCCCGCCGTGGACGAGGACGGGCAGGTGTTCTGCTACGCCATCGGCAGCGGCCTGTGGGTGCTGGGCGGGGCGGTCAGCAACGGCGGCGTGGTGGCCCGGTGGGCGTCGGAAACCTTCTCCACGGACCTGCCCACCCTGCTCGACGAGGCCGCGCAGGTCCCCATCGGAGCCTCCGGCATCACCGCACTGCCGTACCTACTCGGCGAACGCGCCCCTTGGTGGGACGCCGACGCGACTTCAGCCCTGATCGGCGTCCGCCGCGACCACGGCCGCGCCGAGATCACCCGAGCGCTGATCGAGGGCGTCGCCCAACAACTGGCCCTGGTCCTGGACGCCGTCCGCTCGGTAGCCGACGTGGAAGCCATCCGCGCGACCGGCGGCGCGTTCCGCAGCGACCTGTGGGCCACCGTGCTGGCGGCGACCCTGGCCCTGCCCTTGGAGATCGCTGAGGACAGCGAGGGCTCGGGCGTCGGCGCGGCCCTGCTGGCGTGGCACGCCCTGGGCGACCTGCCGGACCTGACCGAGGCGTCCCGCCTCATCCGCCCGACCAAGCGGATCGCGGCCAACCTCGAGGCCATCGAGCACTACCACCGCACCCGCCCGCTGGTCGCCAAGCTCTACCGGGCGCTACACGAGCTGCGGTGACCGGCTCGTCTTGAGGGACACCGCCGCGATGACCACCGCGCCGGCGCCCGCCACGACGAATCCCCACCCCGGTGCCGAGTGGTCGATGACGAAGCCGGTGATCGGTGCGCCCAGTGCCGCGCCCAGCGTGAACGCCGAGCCCTGGAGGCCCAGGGCCTCGCCGCGGGCGTTGGGTGGGGTGAGGTCGGCGATGGCGTCGCCGGTGCCGGCGATGGTGGGTGCGCACAGGAAGTTCGTGGGGACCAGCGCGATCGCGAGCGCCCACACCGACCCGGTGAACAGCCCGATCGGCACGGCCAGCAGCCCCATCGCGCCCATCAGCGCCCACACCGGCGGCACGCGGTCCAGTGCGCCGTAGACGAAACCGCCCGCCAGCGACCCGAGGCACATCACGACGACCACCGCGCCCGTCCACGCGGTCAGGTCGAGCCCGCGCATGGACGCCACCACCGCCACCTCGACCCCGGACAGCACGAACGTCGCCCCGCCCGCGGTCACCAGCACGCCGACCAGCCGCCCGGACAGCCACTCCCGCCGCGGCACGCGGTCGCCGGACTCGGTGCGGACCGGCGGGTTCACCGCGTACAGAACCAGTCCGAACAGGACCATCAGCGCGCCGATCGTCCACATGGCGACCCGGCTGGTCCAGTGCGTGGTCAGGAACACCCCCAGCGCCGGCCCCGCCATGAACGCCACCTCGACGGCCATCGAGTCCAGCGCCAACGCCGTGCGCCGCCCCGACTTGTCGACCAGCGCGGTGAGGACCTGCCGGCCCAGCGACATCACCGGGATCGTGCTCAGCCCCGCCAGGAAGCACGTGACCAACAGCACCTCGAAGGGCAGCAGAGGCGCCACGAACCAGAACACACCCTCGGTGACCAGCGACAACGCCAACATCGCGCGCAGCCCCCGCGCGTCGCTGAGCCGCCCCATCAACGGCGACCCGACCGCGATCCCGATCGTCGACATCGCCCCGACCAGCCCCGCCGCGCCGTACCCGCGCTCCAACCCCAGCAGGACGTGCATGGTGATCGTCATGCCCGCCGCCGTGGCCGGTATCCGCGCGAACAGCATCAGGACCAGCGACGACGGGACCCGGGGCGTGCGCAGGACGGCCAGGTAGGGGGCGAGGTTCACACGTCCTATCTTCACCTGTCCGGGCAACGGGTTTACGGGCTGTCAGTCCCGCTGCCACGGGTAGCGGGGCGCGACGATCTCGAACGAGTCCACCAGCCACGTCGTGCGGGCCTCGGGTTCGTCGTCGCGGGGGGCGGGTTTGCTGCCCGACGCGCGGACCCAGCGCGGTTCGCCCGGGTCGGGCAGGCGGACCGCGGGTGGTGCGTCGCCGAGGCGCACCCGGACCCAGAACCCCGATTCCACGGCACCGAGACTACGTTGATCCATAACACGATCGGGTGACCGGGGGAGGGTCGGATGAGTGCGCTGGAGGACATGGCTGCCCGTGCCGAGCGGCGCGAGCAGGCCCGGGACGCCCTCAAGCGGGAGCTGGCCGGCCGGGTCGTCGCCGGGCGGGACGGCAACGGGCTCGTCGAGGTCGGTGTGGACACCTCCGGAAAAGTCGTCGAAGTTGCCGTGAACGCGACGCTCGTCGCGCGCGTCGATCCCAAGGTGCTGGCGAACGCGATCTTGGAGGCCGCGACCACCGCCCAGCGCTCCGCCCGCGACCTGGTCGCGGAGCGGCGGTCCTACTACTTGGGTTCCTGAAGGGGGAGCAGGTGTTCACAGCCGACACCGGGCGCATGCGCGCCTCGGCGAAGCGGTTCCGGCAGGCGGGTGACCGCGTGGAGGTCGCGTCGGGTGCCCTGGCCGGCACGGAGGTGCGCGGCGGGGCGTTCGGCGAGTCCGGCCCCGGCCCGCGCACGGCGGCCGTGCTGGACGCGGCCGTCGCCCGCCGCACCGAGGGCCTGCGCCGCCGGCGGCACGGCCTGGCCGACATCGCCGACCGCATCGAGCGCGACGCCGACAACTACGACAACACCGACAATGCCAACTCCGGCGACATCACCCGGGCAGGTGCGCAGTGAGCCACCCCGCGATCCGCGCGGCGATGGACGCGTGCCGCGACCTCGACGCCGCCGCCGGCAAGTGCGGCGCGGACAGCCCCGTGAAGGCGTTGTCCCTGGTCGACTACGAGCCCGAGGCCGTGCGCGACTACCAGCACCAACTCGCGTCCGCCCGGGACGAGCTGGACAAGGCCATCGCCGAAGCCGAGGCCGCCCGCGCCGAACAGGGCGAGGCGTCCTCCGGCGAGGCTGCCGACGAGGCCGCCGCCGCCACCGACCGCGACCTGAACGAGCTGCGCGCCGAACGCGACCGCCTGGAAAAGATCATCGGCGAGGTCGAGCAGTTGGCGGCCGACCTGGACGGCCTGGCCGTCGCGACCGGCGCGGCGGCGACCGACGTCGCCCGGCGGCCGGAGGTGGTGGACGCGGTCCGGACCGTGCTGGACGGGAGCTGGGTGGAGGACACCTACGGGGCCGAGGAACTCGAGCGGGCCGAGGGGGTCGTGCACGCGGCGGTCGGCGAGATCGTGCGGCTGTGCGTCGAGAACGAGCGCCAACGCGACGCCCTGACCGACCAGCTCGAAAGCAACCTGGAGTCCGCGGAGTCCGGCGTCGGCAGCGGTGGGGCCGAGGCCGGCGGCGCTGAAGCCGGTGTCGGCAGCGGTGGGGCCGAAGCCGGTGCCGGGAGCGGCGGCGCGGAAGCGGGGGTCGGCAGCGGTGGCGCTGAATCCGGTGGCGCGGTGGGCGGCGACCGCGGCCCCCAGCAGGCCAACTGACCAGAGGGGCCGCCCCCACGGGATCGGGGGCGGCCCCTCGCCGGTCCGTCAGGCCGTCTCGGGCACGTCCTGGCGGGCGTTCGCCAAGGCCAGGCCCGTGCGCAGCGCGCCGACGGCCTCCGCCACCGCCTCCCGGAACACCCCGCCCACGCCGAGGATGTTCGCGTACCCGTGGAACAGGCCCTCGTGCCGCCGCAGCACCACCGGCACGCCCTGCTCCGCCAGCTTCGCCGCGAACGCCTCGCCCTCGTCGCGCAGCGGGTCGAAGCCGGCCGTCGCCAGGTACGTCGGCGGCAGGCCGCTGAGGTCCTCGGCCAGCAGCACCGACAGCCGCGGGTCGGCGTGCGAGTCGCGCGAGGGCGCGTAGTGGTCCAGGAACCAGTCCATCTTCTCGTCGGTCAGGAAGAACCCCCGGCCGAACAGCTCGCGCGAACGCCGCCGCACGGTCGCGTCCACCGCCGGGTAGAACAGCAGCAGGAACACGGGCCGGACCTCGCGCGCGTGCAGGGCGGTCACCGCCGCCAGGTTGCCGCCGGCGCTGTCGCCGCCCAGCGCGATCCGCGCCGGGTCCACCTTCAACTCCGAAGCGTTCGCCACGGCCCACGCGAACGCGGTCTGCGCGTCGTCCGCCGCCGCCGGGAACGGGTGCTCGGGTGCCAGCCGGTAGTCCGCCGACAGCACCCGCACCCCGGCCTCCACGGCGAGGAACCGGCACAGGTTGTCGTGGCTGTCCAGGTCGCCGCTGACCCACCCGCCACCGTGGTAGAAGACCAGCAGCGGCGAGCCCTCGGCCAGGCCGTGCGGCGTGTAGAACCGGCCGCGCACGCCGTCCATGTCCACCGCGCGGACCGTCACGCCCTCCACGACCGGGCCGCTGACCAGTGCGGTGCTCCTGGTCAGGGCGCTGCGGTTGGCGGCGGGGGTGGTGGTCGTCCACTCCTCGCCGGACAGCCGCTGCAACCGCAGGATCAGCTGGGCCTCGGGGTGCAGGCGCTGCCCGTCCAGCACGATCGGGCGGCCGATGACCAGGTTGCGCAACGGCCGTGGCAGGGCGAACGCGAACCGCAGGGCGCCGGCGACCAGACCGGTGGGAACCGACTCGGCGAGCTTCGACATGCAACGCACGTTACTAGCGGGTAGGTCCCGAAGCCAGGATTGGACCTCGACCTAGGTCGAGGTGGCAGGATCGGACACCATGACGGTCACGGTGGTGGGCATCGGCGGGTCGCTCCGCCCCAACTCGCAGTCCGAGCGCGCGATGCGCATCGTCCTGGGTGCGGCGGCCGACGCGGGCGCCAAGACCATCGAGGTCGCCGGACCCGACCTGGTGCTGCCGTTCTACGACCCCGCCGTCCCGGACCGCCCCGACAACGCCCGCCGCCTGATCGACGCCCTGCGCATGGCGGACGGCGTGGTGCTGGTCTCGCCCGGCTACCACGGCACGGTGTCCGGCCTGGTCAAGAACGCCCTGGACTACGTCGAGGACCTCCGCGAGGACGAGCGCCCTTACCTGCACGGCCGCGCGGTGGGCTGCGTGGCCGCCGCGCACGGCTGGCAGGCGGCGGTGACCACCCTGACCGCGCTGCGCTCGATCGTGCACGCCCTGCGCGGCTGGCCCACCCCGTTGGGCTCGGCGATCAACTCCCGCCAGGTCGACTTCGACCTCGAAGGCGGCTGCTCGGACGCCACGGTCGCGGACACTTTGCGCACGATCGGGCGACAGGTGGCGGAGTTCGCCGCGTCACAGACCCGTTAAGCGGTTCTACTGGACGGGTACTTCTGCGAGGGGCGTGAGCTGCCACACGAACGGGTGTGGTTCGGCCTCGGCCGGGTGTTGGGGAGATCAGGAAGCCTCAACCACCAGCTCAAAGGAGAGCGTTCACCATGCAGGTGCTCTACACGGCGGAAGCCACCGCGGCGGGCGACGGGCGCAACGGCGAGGTCCGGTCCTCGGACGGCGTGATCGACGAGCAGCTCGCCACGCCCAAGGAGCTGGGCGGCCCCGGCGGCGACAAGACCAACCCGGAGCAGCTGTTCGCGGCCGGCTACGCGGCGTGCTTCCACAGCGCGCTGAAGGTCGTCGCACGGCACGACAAGGTCGCGCTGGGCGAGACCACCGTCACCGCCAAGGTGAACCTCGGGCCCAACGGCAACGGCGGCTACCAGCTGGCCGTCGACCTGCACACGCACATCCCGGGCGTGCCGCAGGACGTCGCCGAGGACCTGGTCGCGAAGGCGCACCAGGTGTGCCCGTACTCCAACGCCACCCGCGGCAACATCGAGGTGGCTCTCACCGCCACCGTCTGAAGGAGGCGTCCATGAGCAAGTCCCCGATCACCAGCCCGCTGACCGAGGCCGACAAGAAGTCCGTCGGCGCGGTCCTCCAGGCGACCCTGGTCGACTTGGTCGACCTGTCCCTGGTGGCCAAGCAGGCGCACTGGAACGTGGTCGGCAAGAACTTCCGCAGCGTCCACCTCCAGCTCGACGAGCTGGTGACCACGGCCCGCACCTACGTCGACGAGGTCGCCGAACGTGCCGCCGCCCTCGGCGTCTCGCCCAACGGCAAGGCGAAGACCGTGGCGGCGGGTTCGGGCGTGCCGGAGTTCCCGGACAACTGGCTCAAGGAGGAGCAGGTCGTGTCGGCGGTCGTCGGCGCACTGGCCAAGCTCATCGAGCGGCTGCGCGCGCGCATCGACGAGACCGACAAGTCCGACCTGGTCACGCAGGACCTGCTGATCGAGATCACCAAGCAGCTCGAACAAGCGCACTGGATGTGGCAGGCCCAACAGGCCTGACCCACCCGCTGGAACGCCCCGCCTCGCAGGACGCCGAACCCGGCGCCCGGCGAGGCGTTCCCGTTCCCTGCTCCGAGTTCCCCGTCCCGAGTTCCGCGCCCCGATCAGCCCCGACTGTCGTACCCCCGTGGGACGATGGAGACGGGGGCCGGAGGCCGCGCCCGAGCGCGCCGCGCCGAGCGCCACGCGCCTGTCGGACGAGCCTCCCGCGCCTGTTGGACGAGCCTCCCGCGCCTCCCACACGAGCCTGCCGCGTCCCTCACACGAGCCACCCGTGCCCTCTCACACGAGCCACCCGTGCGGTCCGACCAGCCCGCCGCGCTGGTCAGAGCACCCGCTGGGCGAACCTGACCTCCGCCGCCGTCTGCCGGATGGTCTCCGCCACCACGAGCGACCCGTGCCCGGCGTCGTACCGGTACACCTCGTACTCCGCCCCGCGCGCGGCCAACCGGTCCAGGTAGTTGTCGATCTGCCGGATCGGGCAGCGCGGGTCGTTCTCCCCGGCCAGCACCAGCACCGGCGCACGCACCGCGTCCACGTAGGTCAGCGGCGAGCACTCGCGGTACCGGTCGGGCACCTCCTCGGGCGACCCTCCGAACAGCGCCCGGTCGAACGCCCGCAGCGGCTCCATCTCGTCCTCGTACGCGGCCAGGTAGTCCGCCACCGGCACGCCCGCGATGCCCGCCGCCCACAGCGACGGCTGCGTGCCCAGCGCGAGCAGCGTCAGGTACCCGCCCCACGACGCGCCGTTGACCACGCACTTCGCCGGGTCGGCGAACCCGGAGGACACGGCCCACTCGTGCACCGCGGCCACGTCCTCCAGCTCGGTCAGCCCCGGCCGGCCCTCGATCGCGTCCCGCCACTTCGAGCCGTACCCGGTCGAGCCGCGGTAGTTCACGTGCACCACGGCGAACCCGGCGTCCAGCCACACCGCCCGGTAGGCCGAGAACCGGTCCTCGTCGGCCGCGTGCGGACCACCGTGCAGGCTGAACACCGTCGGCAGTGGACCGTCACCGGCGCCTTCCGGGCGTGCGACCAGCGCGTGGACGTCACCGACGAACACGTCCTCGAGCCCCACCGACGGCGGCGCCTTGTGCCCCTGCGGCGACAGCAGCACGCGCTCGTCGCCGTCGACGTCCAGCACCCGCACCACGCCGGGCTGCGCGGCGGAGGACCACGAGTACTCCACAGCGCCATCCGGGCGGACGTTCGCCGAACCGACCGTCCCGTGTGGAGTGTCCAAAGCGGACAGCGTGCCGATGGTCAAGTCGTAGCGGTGCAAGGTGTTCCGGGCCTGGAACGTGTGCACGACCAGCAGTGCCGACGCGTCCTCGTACCAGTCGGCGCTGATCTCGCCGGGCAGGTCGATCGCGATCTCGGTCTCGGTGTCCGCCGCGACGTCCCAGATCAGCAGCTCCTCCCGGCCGCGCCGCTCGTGCAGCACCAGCAGCCGGTTGTCCCCGCGCACCGGGCTGAACGCGATCGCGTCGAGGCCCTTGCCCGGCCCGTCCCACTTCTCGGCGACCTTGGTGCCGTCCGGGGTGACGACCCGCAGCGCGGCGTGCCGGTTGTCGCCGTGCTCGGAGTGCGCGAGCGCGACCAGCGTCTCGTCCTTGGACAGCGCGGCCACGCCGCCGTCGTTCTCGTGCTGGTAGATCACGGCCGCCGGCCCGCCGGACCGGGACACGTACACCGTGGTCCCGTCGTCGGTGGACGTGCCGACGACGACCACCTCGTGCCCGATCTCCAGCCCCGCCGGGTACGCGGCGGGCACGCCCTCGACGGCGTTCTCGGCGGTCCCGCCGGGCTTGAACGGCTCCCGCACCCAGACGCCGAACTCGTCGCCGTCGGTGTCGTTGAACCACCAGATCTGCTCGCCGTCCGGGCTCAGCGCCGCGTGGGACGTGCCGTTCGGGCGGTCGGTGACCTTGCGGTGGGTGTCCGCGCCGCGGTCCCACGCGTAGATCTCCCACACGCCGCTGGAGTTCGACAGGTACAGGCTGCGGTCCGGCGCGTCGTCCGCCCAGCCGGGCAGGCTCACGCGCGGCGCGGTGAAGCGGTCCCGCCAGCGGGTCTCGGCTTCGGGGTCGTCGAACAGCGGCTCGGGGACTTCGGCGGTCGGGTGCGTCGTCACCCCTCCGATCCTGCCGGCTGCCGCGCGGTGACCAGGTGGTAGTCCAGGAGACCGCGCCGCGCGGCACGCAGCCAGTTGCGGTCCCAGTGGTCCCGGTGCGGCCCTTGCGCGAGCCACCGGTCCAGGCCTTCCCACACGTGCGCGCCGATGCTCTCCGCCCGCACGTCCACGAACCCGGCCGCCCGGAGGTCGTCCAGGAAGCCCTCGACGGTGTGCGCGAGGTCCATCCCGTTCTCGAACGTCACCAGCAGCTCGCGCAACTCGGCCTCGGCACCGGGGGCGGCGAAGAACGTCGTCACCGCGAGCCGCCCACCCGGCACCAACACCCGCGCGCACTCCCGCGCGAACCCGGCCAGGTCCTCGAAGTGCTGCGCCGCCTCCACGGACAGCACGCGGTCGAAGGTGTCGTCACCGAACGGCAGGTCGTCCGCCGCGCCGACGGAGAAGAGGGCTTCGGCGTTGTTCCGCTTCGCGCGCTCGACCTGCTCCGGCACGAGGTCCACACCGTGCACGAGCCGCGGCCCGCGTCCGGCGATAGCCCGCGCCCCGATCCCCTGGCCGCAGCCGACCTCCAGGACGCGGTCGGTCGGGGTGACATGCAGGGTGTCCAGGACGGTGTCGTAAAGGGCCTGTTGGGCCGCGATGCGCTGGTCGACGGTCAGGGGGCCGTCGAGCGGGACGTCCCGCCAGTACCCGAAGTTGATGAACCCGCCCGCGAAGACGTGCAGGGCGGCGAGGTCACGCTCTCCGTAGGTCCGGCGGCGGACCTCGGCGCGGGTCGAGTGGTCTCCCATGCCACCGATCGTGCCGGGGTTTCAGTCCAGCTCTTCGGTGAAGATTCGGTCCAGGGTGCGGGACGCGCGCCCGAGGGCGTTCAGCGCGACCCCCAGGACGGCGACGGCAAGCCCGGCGACCACCCCGACCACGGCGTTCGAGACCACGGCCACGAGCCCGACGACGAGGAGGCAGACAACGGTCGAGGCGACGAAGCGCACCCAGCCGGTGGAGGTCGGTTTGGCCGCGGAGACGGTGCTCATGGGTGACTCCTCGCTGGAAGCGTCCGGGACCGATGCGTTGTCTCGGTGTCGCGTCGCCCCCGGCGGGTTGTTACGTTCCGTGAGTTGAACCGTCAACCTTCACTCGTATGGATTAACAGAAAGTGACCGATGCTCGGATAGTCACTACTTTACGTCAGTATGCGGCTACTAGGCCGAAAGTTCACTCCATCGCGTGGCCGTACCCCAGCGACCGCCTTGCGTTGTAACGCGATTACGGAGGGTCTCGACGCCGAAGTCAAAACCAAAAGGATCTCTTCCCGAGCTTCGCCACCACCGGGAACGACAAAAGGGCTGCCCGATGATCTCGGACAGCCCCTTCGACTGGTCGGGGTGACAGGATTTGAACCTGCGACCTCTTCGTCCCGAACGAAGCGCGCTACCAAACTGCGCCACACCCCGGTCTCGCCCGGCCTCCCGTGGGGGCCGAACGAGGAGAACTCTACCTGACGTTCCCACCCACTCCGAACCGGGTATCCCTTTCCGCCGCCGAACCGCTCTGACCTGCGTCGACAGGGCGCGGCACGAGGGTGAGCAGGCTGGCCTCCGGTGGGCACGCGAAGCGGACCGGGGCGTACGGGGACGTGCCCAGGCCGGCGGAGACGTTGAGCCACATGTGCGCGCCCCAGCGGGAGACGCCGCGGGCTCGGGAGCGGTCCAGGTCGCAGTTGGTCACGATCGCCCCGTAGCCGGGCAGGCGGAGTTGGCCGCCGTGCGTGTGGCCGGCGAGGACCAGGTCGTAGCCGTCGGCAGCGAACGGGTCCAGGACGCGCGGTTCCGGTGAGTGCGTGACGCCCAGGCGCAGGGCCGCCTCCGGGGCCGGGCCGGCGATGTCGGCGTAGCGGTCGCGCTTGAGGTGCGGGTCGTCCAGGCCGGCGGCGAAGATCTCCTGGCCGGCCACGGTGAACGTGTGGCGCTCGTGCGTCAGGTCCAGCCAGCCCCGCTCCACCATCGCGGCGCGCAGGTCGCGCCACGGCAGCGGGATGCCGTGGATGCGCTTGGTCTTCGCCGACGGCAGCAGGTAGCGGGCCGGGTTCTTCGGGCGCGGCGCGTAGTAGTCGTTGCTGCCGAACACGAAGACGCCCGGGCGGTTCAGCAGCGGGCCGAGTGCGCGGATCACCGCGGGGACGGCCTGCTTGTGCGCCAGGTTGTCGCCGGTGTTCACGACGAGGTCCGGTTCCAGCTCGTCGAGCGCGGCGACCCAGCGCTGCTTGGACCCCTGCCCCGGCATCATGTGCAGGTCCGACAGGTGCAGCACCCGCAGCGGCGCGGAGCCGGGCGCGAGGACCGGCACGGTGGCCTGGCGCAGCGTCCAGTGCCGGCGCTCGATGCCCGCCGCGTAGGCGAGCGTGGCCGTGCCGAGGGCGGTCGTGGCGAGCAGCGTTCGGCCGAGCTTGTTCACGACGTCGAGGGTAGGGGGTTGACCGGTTCGGGGTGCAGACCGGTGCCCGGTAACGTTTGCGCACATGGCGGAGCTCAAGGCGCGGTTGCAGGCGGATCTGACGGCGGCGATCAAGAACCGGGAGACGGTCCGGGCGGGTGCGCTGCGCATGACGCTGGCCGCGATCACCACGGAAGAGGTCTCCGGCAAGGCGGCGCGCGAGCTGTCCGACGACGAGGTGCTGAAGGTCATCACCCGCGAGGTCAAGAAGCGGCGCGAGGCGGCGGAGGCGTTCGCGGGCGCCGGGCGCGCCGAGCAGGCCGAGCTGGAGCGGTCCGAGTCGAAGGTGCTGGAGGACTACCTGCCGGCCCAGCTGTCGGACGACGAGCTCGCGGCGCTGGTGGCCGAGGCGGTCGCGGAGGTCGAGGCGGCGCTGGGCGACAAGCCGGGGCCGAAGCAGATGGGCCAGGTCATCAAGGCCGCCAACGCCAAGGTCGCCGGGCGGGCCGAGGGCGGCCGGGTGGCGGCGGCGGTGAAGGCCTCACTCGCCGGCTGAGCGTGAGGGCACGCAGCCTGCCGGCGCGGAGCCTGCCCGGCTGGGCGTGAGAGCTACGGAGCCTGCCGGCTGGGCGTGAGGGTCGAGCCGGGCTGCTGAGAGGCGAGCCCCCAGCTGGGTGGAGGTTGAGCCTGCCGGTTGATTCGCGGCGCCGGCCTCCGGCCCCCGGTTTCCATTGTCCCACGGGGGTACGACAAAAAGGGCACGACGGGAGCGGGGCGCGGCCAGTGGCTGCGCCCCCCTGTCATAGCCGGCGGACCGGGGTGGTCAGCGGCGTGGTGGGTCTGTGGGCAGGGTGATTTGGGGTGGGTCGGTGGGCCTGCCGTTGCCCGGTGGTTGTGGGTCGCCCGGGGCCGGTGGGTTTTGGGAGCTCGTCTCCGTCGGGGCCGGCGGCGGCACGTAGCCCGTCGACACCAGCAGGGTCACCACCGTCCCGCGCAGTGCCGAACCGCGTGGTGTCTGGCCGACCACCGTGCCCTTCGGCTGTTCCGAGTTCCGGTTCGACACCGTCACCTTGTAGCCGGCTTCCTCCAGGATCCTGGTGGCGTCGTTGACGTTGCGGCCGACCACCTCGGGGATCTGGATCTCCTTGCCGCCCTTGCGGTAGCGCTCGTCCACCGGGGGCAGCTCGCGGCGCGGCAGGCCCTCGTGGACCTTGGTCATGGTGGCGAACCACGTCCTCGCCGGGACCGTGCCGCCGTAGATGTCGCCCTCGCCGCACAGCCTGGGCGGGCCGCCGTTGACGCAGATGCCGCGGGGGGCGGTGCCGTCGTTGAAGGTCTGCACCGCGCCGGCGAAGTCGGGGGTGGCGCCGATGAAGGCCGCCGACTTGTAGTCCTCCGTGGTGCCGGTCTTGCCGATCACCGGGCGGTCCCACTTGACGCCCTTGGCCGCCGCCGCGGCGGTGCCCTGGCCCTGGTCGTCCTTGCTCAGGCCGACCGCCAGGCCGTTGGCCAGGCCCTCGGCCACGACCTGCTCGCACGGCGCCTCGTTCACCGGCACCGGCTGGCCGTTGCGGTCGGTCACCTTGCCGATCGGGGACGGCGGGCACCACATGCCGCCGCTGATGATCGTCGCCGCCACGTTCGCCAGCTCCAGCGTGCTCACCGGCGCGGGGGACAGGGTGAACGACGCGTTGCCGCCGTTGGCCTTGTAGAACTCCGTCTGCGACACCCGCAGCCCGTTCTCCTTGGCCTTCGGGTTGGGCCGCTCGCCGGCGAGGTTGGTCGCCATCGTCTCGCGCATGCCCAGCCGGGACGCCATGTCCACGACCGGGTCCATGCCCAGCTGCTCCTCCAGGATCACGAACCCGGTGTTCGGCGAGGTCTGCAACGCGGTCTGGAGGTTCATCTGAGGCGGGTAGTTCGACGACGCGTTGCCCAGGCAGTACCACCGGGTGCCGGGCTCGCCGGTGGACGGGCACTTGTCGCCGCCGCCCTTGAACACCCGCGACACGTGCGAGTTCGGCGTGGCCATCGTGTTCTCGATGCCCATGCCCTTCTCCAGCGCCGCCGCCGCGGTGAACACCTTGTAAACACTGCCCGCGCCGAACTTGTTCTCCACCCCGGACGGGAGGTCGTAGGTGGTCTGGAACTGGTCCGCCTTCAGGCCGTAGTCCCGGTTCGCGACCAGCGCCAGCACCTCGTGCCGCTCCCGGCCCGGCCGCACGACCGCCATCGTGTTGGCGATGCCCTCGGTGTCCTTGGCGACCTGCCCCTCGGCGGCGGCCTTGGCGTGCGAGGTGATCGTGCGGTCCAAGGTGGTCTGGATCGTGTAGCCGCCGGTCTTGAGCTGTTCGAGGCTGAAACCGTTGCGCTGCAAGTAGGTCACCACGTACGAGCAGAAGAACCCGTTCTCCGGGCCGGCCCCGACGCACCCGTTGGGCGGGGTGCGCACGGGCGTCGCCAGGCCCAGCGGCTCCTTCTTCGCGGCCTCGGCGGCGTCCTTGGACAGCTTGTCGTTCTCGACCATCTTGTCGATGACCTGGTTGCGCCGCTCCAGCGCCTTCTCCGGGTACGCCTCGGGGTTGAGCGCCGACGGGCTGTTGACCATGCCCGCGAGCACCGCCGCCTGCGGCACGGTCAACGCGTCCGGCGTGGTGTTGAAGTACGCCTGCGACGCCGCCGCGATGCCGTAGATCGTCGAACCGAACGGCACGACGTTCAGGTACCGGGCGAGGATCTCCTCCTTGCCCAGCTTGCGTTCCAACTGGAGTGAAATACGCGCCTCGCGGGCCTTGCGCGCAATGGTCTGCTCTTGGGCTTTTTGGGCCTCGACCTGGTTGTTCCGCGCGACCACGTGCACGAGGTAGTTCTTCACGTATTGCTGGGTGAGCGTGGAGGCACCCTGCGTGACCGCGCCGCTGACCTGGTTGGTCAACCCGGCCCGGATCGTGCCCCGCCAGTCGACGCCCTGGTGCTCGTAGAACCGCCGGTCCTCCACGGAGACCAGCGCGGCCTTCATCGTGGGCGAGATCTTCTCGGGCGGGACGAGCACGCGGTACTGGTCGTAGAGGTACGCGATCGGCGCGCCGTCCTTGTCCGTGATCGTCGTGATCAGCGGCGGGTCGGTGGTGACCAGGTCGGCCGAGATGCTGTCGACCGTGTCACTGGCTCTGTTGGACACCAGGCCCAGCGAGCCCACGACGGGGAACATCATGCCCGCGAGGAGCACCCCCGCGAGCAGACACAGGCCGAGCAGTTTGAGCACGCCGTTCCTGGCCCTCATGCAGGTCAGGTTACCCAGGCCACGTCCAGGTGAGACGGGTCGCGGGGCATTCATTACCCAGGATGAGTACGAGTACTCAAGACAGGTAACAGGTGGGCAACCCAGGGTTGGAGGTGGAACCGGAAGGCTCTACAGTCCGTCACTGTCCAAGACAGCAGCCGACGGCGGAACCACTCGATGGTGAGCCTACGGCATCCGCGGCAGGGGTGTGGCGGATTTTTGAAGAGTCTGGGCACTGTGTGAACTGAGGTGGGGGTTATGCAACAGGGGGATTGGCGGATCAAGGCCTCGTGCCGTGATGAAGAGCCGGACCAGCTCTTCGTCCGAGGCGCGGAGCAGCGCAAGGCCAAGGTGGTGTGCCTCGGGTGTCCCGTGCGCACCGAGTGCCTCGCGGAGGCCCTGGACAACCGGATCGAGTTCGGCGTCTGGGGCGGCATGACGGAACGGGAGCGTCGCGCGCTCCTGCGCCGGCGGCCGGACGTCACGTCGTGGCACGAGCTCCTGGACACCGCGCGCCAGGAACACCGGGAAGCGAAGGTCGGGTAGTCACTCGCCCGCGAGCCGCCGGCCGATCTCGTGCAGGCCGTCCAGGTCGTGCACGTCGGTCGGCAGCGCGGGCACCCCGACCAGGGGTACCGCCGGGTGCGCGCGGGTGAACCGCGCGAGCAGTCGCCGCTCCCGATCGGCGACCGCGACGCGGTCCGCGTGCACCCGCAAGACCGCAGCCGCCAGGGGGGCGTCTCCCGAACGCTCCAGCTTCTCCGCGGCGGCCAGCGCGCCCGGTGCCGGCAGGGACGCCAGCACCGGGTGCGTGCGGTTGGCCACCAGGCCGGTGACCGGCATGTCCTCCGCGGACAGCCGGTCCACGAAGTAGCCGGCTTCCCGCAGCGCGTCCGGCTCGGCCGCCGCGACCACCAGGAACCCCGTCCCGGGTGAGCGCAGCAGGTCGTAGGTGGCCTGGGCGCGCTGCCGGAAGCCGCCGAACATGCTGTCGAAGGCCTGCACGAACGTCGACGCGTCCTGGAGCAGCTGGCCGCCGACGATGGTCGACACGGCCTTGGTGAACAGGCCGAACCCGGCCCCGACGATCTTGCGCAAGCCCAGCCCGCCGGCCCGCGCGGGCGCGGACAGCAGCCGGATCAGCTTGCCGTCCAGCACGGTCGACAGGCGCTGCGGCGCGTCCAGGAAGTCCAGGGCGCTGCGGCTGGGCGGGGTGTCCACGACGATCAGGTCCCACTCGTCGCGGGCCACCAGCTGGCCCAGCTTCTCCATCGCCATGTACTCCTGCGTGCCGGAGAACGACGTGGAGATGGTCTGGTAGAAGGGGTTGGCCAGGATCTGCTCGGCGCGTTCCCGGCCCGCGTGCTGCCACACCATGTCGTCGAACGTGCGGCGCATGTCCAGCATCATCGCGTGCAGTTCACCCTTCGGGGTGAACCCCTCGACCTTGACCTCGCGCGGGTGGTTGTCCAGTTCGCGCAGGCCCAGCGACTGGGCCAGCCGCCGCGCCGGGTCGATGGTGAGCACGACCGTGCGGCGGCCCCGTTCGGCGGCCCGCACGGCCAGCGCCGCCGCGGTCGTGGTCTTGCCGACCCCGCCGGAGCCGCAGCACACCAGGACCCGGGTCGCCGGGTCGTCCAGCAGCGCGTCCACGTCGAGCTTGTTCACCGCACACCCCGCTCGACCAGCACCTCGGCCAGCTCGTACAGCGCGGCCACGTCCACCCCGTCGGTCAGCTCGGGCAGCTCGACGCTGGGCAGGTCCGCCTCGGCGAGCAGCTCCTTGGCCTGCTGCTCCATCCGCACCCGCGCCGCGTGCTCGACGGTCTGGTCGACCAGGCCGAGCAGCACGTCCTCGTCCACGTCCAGCCCGGCGGCCTCCAGCCCGGCGCGCAGGCGGGCCTCGTCGACCCGGCCCCCGGCGGCGGAGGTGATCGAACGGGCGGGCAGGCGCGGCGGGCGGACCCGGTTGACGAACACCGCGCCCGGCCGCAGGTCGGCCGCGTCGAGGTCGGCGACCGCGTCCAGCGTCTCCCGCACCGGCATCTCCTCCAGCAGGGCGACCAGGTGCACGGCGGTGTCGCCGGAGTGCAGCAGCTGCACCACGCCGTCGCTCTGGCCCTTGATCGGGCCGACCTTGGCGAGGTCGGCCATCGCCCGCGTGACGTCGAGGAACCGCACCACGCGGCCGGTGGGCGGCGCGTCCAGCACGACCGCGTCGTACTCGTGCCGACCGGTCTTGCCGGCGCGCCGCACGCACTCCTTCACCTTGCCGGTGAGCAGCACGTCCCGCAGCCCGGGGGCGAGCGTGGTGGCGAACTCGATCGCGCCCATCCGGCGCAGCGTCCGCCCCGCGAACCCCAGGTTGTAGAACATGTCGAGGTACTCCAGCAGCGCCGCCTCGGGGTCGACCGCCAGCGCGCGCACCTCGCCGCCGCCGGGCGCGGACGCGATCCGCTCCTCGGCGTAGGGCAGCGGCGCCCGGTCGAAGAGCTGGGCGATGCCCTGCCGGTTCTCGACCTCGACGAGCAGCACCCGCCGCCCGCCGGTGGCCAGCGCCAGCGCCAGGGCGGCGGCGACGGTGGTCTTGCCCGTGCCGCCCTTGCCCGTGACGACGTGCAGGCGGGCTCGGGTCAGCTCGTCGGTCCAGCCGTTCACCGGGCCAGCGTATGCGCGCGCCGCTGAGAACCGCCTGACACGGTCAGTCCATCAGCGTGATGAAGGCCACCGCCATAGCGGTCGCGGCGACGGTGCCCCAGGCCGCCACGGAGGGCAGCCAGTACGCGATGAGCACCGCCACGAGGCCGACGAGGGCGAGGCCGAGGAGGCCGGCCCGCCACACGTCGGCCCCGCGCGCGTGCTTGCGATCACGGGCCTGCGCCATCGCGACGAGCACCAGCACGAGCCCGCCCAGCACGAAGGCGCCCGTCGCCACGACCCGCCAGGTCTCCACTCGATCAAGGTAGCGCCGATCTGCCCGGCGGGGCAGGGTCGACCCACACCAGGGTGGTGCGGACGTCGAGCCCTTCGTCGAAGTACTTCAGGGACCCCGCCGCGGCGGGCACGAGCATCCGGAAGTCACCGGACACCGCGGCCACCTCGGCGTGGTCCTCGAACTCCATGCCCCACGCGGCGACCCACTGCTCCTCGTCGTCCCCCTGCACCACGGCGAACAAGCGCGGCGCAAGCCCACTCACGTCAATACTGCTCACGCCACCCCCTCACCACCCTCCGGCGGCAGGTCGATCACGATGAACCCGCGCGCCTCCGCCCACTCCGCAGCCTGCCGCCCGATGGCGAACAGCATGTGGGCGAGCTTCCCGGCCCACGCCTCGACCGGCTCTGTGTACTCGGTGGTGCTCATCCCCGTGGACTCGTCCATGACCCGAGCGATGAACCTCTTGCACTCGTCCAACGCCCGCCCGGCGCCCGACACCATCTCCAACTCGTCCCGATCCATCTGAACCCGTCCTACCCCCTTGGCGAAGCCGGCAGTCCTGAGCGCGCAGCGTCCGTAGCGCGCAACGCCACGATAGCAGCGGTGCAGTGTTCCGAGGGGTCACCGATCGGGTGGTTGTCGCAACACGGCGAGGACGCCACCGCCCACCCACCGCGCGAGGTCGTCGGCCTCGTGGTCCTGGTCGGTGCGGCGCTGATCGGCGACGTGCCGGAGCTGGGACTGGACCGGGACGCCGAGGTGCTGGTGGAGCGGTTCGTCGCCGTGCCGGCCGCTCGTCCGAGCGGTCGGTCGTCGGCTACGAGAACGTCGACAACGGCCGCCGCGTCGGGCGAGCGCGGGCGTGGCGGCGGTCCAGCGGGAGCGGGGGCGGCTGAAGGGGCCGGCGGTGGCGGGCGGGGGAGGGATGCCGTGCTCGCGGCGGTGCGCGGCGGGCCGGTGGAGTTGGTGATCGGTTCGGTTGGCCGGACCTGACGCACGGGGCCGAGCGGTCCGGCTAGGCTCCCCCGCATGCAGAAGTGGGAGTACGCGACCGTCCCGCTGTTGATCCACGCCACCAAGGCGATCCTGGACCAGTGGGGTGCGGACGGGTGGGAGCTGGTCACCGTCCTGCCCAACCCGAGCGGTGAGCAGCACGTCGCCTACCTGAAGCGGCCCAAGGCATGAGCTGGCGGGCTCGGCTCGCCGAGTTGGGCGTCGAGTTGCCGCCGGTCGCGGCGCCGGTCGCGGCCTACGTGCCGGCCGTGCGGTCCGGGAACCACGTCTACACGTCCGGCCAGCTGCCGTTCGTGGACGGGGCGCTGGCCGCCACCGGCAAGGTCGGCGGGGACGTCAGCCCCGAGGAGGCCAAGGCGCACGCCCGGACCTGCGCGCTCAACGCGCTCGCCGCGATCGACGACCTGGTCGGCGTCGACGCGGTCGTCCGCGTGGTGAAGCTCACCGGGTTCGTGGCGTCCGCCGAGGGGTTCACCGGGCAGCCGGCCGTGATCAACGGCGCGTCGGAGCTGCTGGGCGAGGTCTTCGGTGACGCGGGCAAGCACGCGCGTGCTGCGGTCGGCGTGGCCGAGTTGCCGCTGGGCGCGCCGGTCGAGGTGGACCTGATCGTCGAAATCGGGGAGTGAGATGTCGGACACGTGCCACGAGCTGTTGCTGCGGCTGGCCGGCCGCCTGCCCGACGACGTCCTGTGGCGGTTCCGCGACTGGGCCGCCACCGACGCCGTCGTGGTGCTGGCCCGCACCCTTCCGCGCACGCTGCTGCACGACCGGATCGGGCTGACCGACCACGAGCAGCGCCTGCTCGCGGAGGCCCTCGTGCCGCACGGCGCCGATCTTTCGTCGATCAGTTCTGTCAAGGGACTGGACGAGGAGCCCGATCCCGGTTACACATTCACCCCGGAATCACCCGAACGGGTGCTGATGGGTGATTCCGCGACCGTAGTGCTCGGCGCGACCCTGCGCGGGCGCCCCGGGGTCGGCGAAGTCCGGTCCACGTGGCGTCGGGGTCCGGGCGGGACCAGGAGGGTGATCCTGGTCGCGGCCACCTCCGGGCACGCCCGCCTGGCGGGCGAGCTCCAACGGGTGCTGCGGGCGCTGGGCGAGCACGACCCCTGTGTGGAGGTCCTGCCCGCCGGAACGGACCTGCCGCCCTACCACCGGGCGGCTCTGGCGGCATCGGAGCTGGTGTGCACCGGCGCCGAGGCCGACGGGCACCTGGTGCCCGTATAGACCCGACGCTGCCGCGCGGGCCGGAAGGAGAGCAGGCGTGACGAACGACGGAGTGGGGCTTCCCGTCCGTTTACACGACCTCCTGTTGGCGTTGGCCGGACGCGTTGACGACGACGCGCTGACCCAGGCTCGGGAGCTGCTGGCGGTCGCCGAGCTCGACCGCGCGGTCGAGCTCCTGGTGGGCTGCCTGCTGGCGGGGCGGATTCCGGTGTCCGTGGACGAGAGACGCGAGATCGGCTGGCTGCTCGGCGAGGTCCGCTCGGACGTCGCCCTGGCGGACCGGCTGTTCGCGGTCGAGCAGGTGCCCGTGCCGCGGCACCGGTTCACCGTCGAGTCGGACCCGGCGGACGGGCTGGCCGAGGTGCTGGGCAAGACGCTGTCGGTGCTGCCGGACGTGCGCTCCGTGCGGGCGACGTGGCGGTCGAGCCCGGCCGGCGCGACGCCCGGACCGCTGCCGCAGCGGGTCGTCCTGGTGGACATCGGCCCGTCCGGGTTCGCGCCCGCGACGGCGTACCGGGTCGACGGCGTGCTGCGCCGTGCGGGCATCCGCGCGGTGGTCGAGGTGCTGACCGTGGGCACGCCGCTGGGCGAGTACCACGCGGCGGCCACGTCGACGGCCCGCGAGGTCTTCTACCAGTCGGCCGCTTCGGTGCCACCGCCCTCGGCGGCCGGCGCCACGTGGTTCGACGGCCAAGTCCGGGACGGGGCACCGGTGGTCGAGCCGGAACCGGTGCCCGCGGATCCCGAACCCGGCTCCAAGCCGAGGCGCGCCCGCGCGGAGTCCTTCGAGGGCGCGCAGCCGTTCCCGCCGAAGCCGGTCAAGCGACTGCCGGTGCGCGAGGTCGAGGAACCGGTGGCGGAGGAGCCCGTCGAGGCCCCTTCGGCCCAGGTGACGCCCCTCGCGCCCCCGGCACACCCGTCGCCCGCGCCGTCCACCGAGCCGTCGGTCCCGCCGTCGACTCCGGCTCAAGCGTCGGCTCCGGCACCGGCTCCGGTGGAGGAACCCACACCGGAACCGGAGGCACGCCCCGAGCTGCCGACCCGCTCGTCCGCCCGCCCCGACCCGCTCCCGACCCGCGGCTCCCGCGCCGACAAGCGCAACCGCGTCGAGGAGCCGCCGGTGTCGCGGTCGGAGGAGACGACGGAGCTGAACCCGGACGACCTGGCGGCCCTCCAGGCGGCCTTGGCGGACGGCGTCGCACCGGCGTCGGTCCACCTGCCGCCGACCGTGGACGCCAAGCTCAGCGACCGCGAGCGGGCGTTGTTGCAGCAGCTGCACGAGGAGCTGGCGCAGCGGGAGCAGCAGTCGTGGCCGGGCGGCGGGCCGGAGTACGTCAACGGCGTGCCCAAGCCGAACAACGGCAAATACCCGGGCTGATCACGGGGGGGTCGCCGGACCGCTCAACGGTCCGGCGACCCGACCGAATTCCCCACTGCCCCGCAGCCGTGGGTTTGTCGGTGCCCCGTGCGATGATCGAGACGGGGGCCGGAGGCCGCCGGCCGGGTCAGACGCCTGCCTTGCGGCGGGCCTCCGCGATGATCCGTTGCAGGTGCAGGCCGCGCCGCACGTCGCAGCGGTGGGTGGTGGTGCCGCTGTCGACCATCGCCACGAAGTCGTCCAGCAGGTTGGTGTAGCACTGCTGCGCGGTCGTCCCTCGGTCCGCGAGCTGGCGGTAACCGTGCTCGCCGAACACGCTCACCTCGACCACCGGCGGCGACAGCGGCAGGGTCATGGTCAGGGTCGCCGTGCTCGTCGCGCCGCCCTCGTGGCCCAGCGACAGCTGCCACAGGCCCGCCGCGGACACGTGTGCGCTGAGCACCTCGGTGATCGTGCCCAGGGCCGCGTCCAGGATGTCGAACGCGTGCGGCCCGATGTCGTCGATCGGACCCCGCTCGTGCCGCCACGGCGAGGCCGAGAACGGGCCGTCCAGCAGCGCGCCGGTCAGCCAGCGGGCCGTGCCGCCGACCCAGCCGCCGGTCTGCCGCAGCTGCTCCAACTGCTCCTCGGTCTCCGGTGCGAACCGCCTGGTCAGCACGACCAGCGACGCCACCCCGGCATCGGACACGGCGTCCGCCAGCCGCTCGGCATCCTCCACAGTGGACGCGATCGGCTTCTCCAGGACGAGGTGCTTGCCCAGTCCGGCCGCCTTGATCGCGATCTCGGCCTGCACCTCCGGCGGCACGGCGAACGCGACGGCGTCCACCGAGGACAGCAGCTCGTCGGGGTCGGCGGCCACGGTCGCGCCGTACGACTCGGCCAGCCCGGCGGCGGCCTCGGGGCGGCGGGCCCAGACCGAGGTCAGGCGGGTTCCGGGGTGGTCGGCCAACCCGGGCGCGTGCACGCGCTCCGCCCACGGTCCGGCCCCGACGAGTCCCACGCGCAACTGTTCGTCCACGACACCCATACTTTCATCGGCCGCCTACGTAAGTCGAGGCGGGCACGAAGATCCGACCGCCGTTGGCGAACCGCAGCTCGACGCCGTCCGCCGACCGCACCACCTCCGGCTCGTGCCCCCACCCCGCCGGGATCTCCACGACGTGCCCGTGGTCCTCCGACGCGCCCAGCCACACCTCGTACTCCGGCGCGCCGAGCAGGGTGTCGACCTCCTTGACCCAGACTCCCGGATCGCCGGGGTTCGCGCTGGTCGTGTCGCGGCTCGGCAGGAACACGAGCACGACGAGCACCGCCGTCATGCCGGTGCCCACCACCGCCCCCAGCACGAACAGCAGCACGTTGAGCAGGCAGCCCCTCTTCGCGGTGTCCACGGCGGATCATCCTCGTCGTAGGCTCGGGCCGTGCGCGAACTCCCCGAGGAACTGGTCCTGCCGCCCGGCATGGTGCCCGACGTCGTGCCCGAGGTCCCGGTGACCCCGCGCGACGCCGCGACCGTCGTGCTGGTCCGCGAGCGCGACACCGGGTTCGAGGTGTTCCTCCAGCGCCGGGTCCTGGGCATGGCGTTCGCGGGCGGGATGACGGTCTTCCCCGGCGGCGGCGTCGACCCGCGCGACGCGGACACGTCCGTGGCGTGGACCGGACCCGAGCCGGACTGGTGGGCGCAGCGGTTTGCCTGCTCGACCGACCTCGCGCGCGCACTGGTGTGCGCGGCCGTGCGGGAGACGTTCGAGGAGTCCGGTGTGCTGCTGGCCGGGCCGTCGCCGGACACCGTCGTCGCCGACACCTCCACCTACGCCGACGCCCGCGAGGCGCTGGTGCGGCGGGAGGTGTCGTTCGCGGAGTTCCTGGCCCGCGAAGGGCTGGTGCTGCGCGCCGACCTGCTGCGGCCGTGGGCGAACTGGGTGACGCCCGCCGAGGAACCCCGCCGGTACGACACGCGGTTCTTCGTCGCCGTCCTGCCGGTCGGGCAGAAGGCGGACGACGTCACATCGGAGGCTTCGGACGCCGGCTGGCAGCGGCCGGCGGAGGCGTTGCAGGATTGGCAGGAGGGCCGGCGGTTGCTGCTGCCGCCCACGTGGGTGACGTTGTCGGAGCTGGCCGAGTTCCCGGGGGTGGCGGACGTGCTGGCGGCGCCGCGCGAGGTGGAGAAGATCATCCCGAAGCTGGTGCGGGACGGCGACCAGGTCCGGGTGGTCGTGCCGTGACGCCGCTCTACGGGCAGTTGCGCGAGGTCACGCCGTTCGCGTCGGTCGTGCTCGCGGAGAACCCCGGCGTGATGACCCTCGAAGGCACGAACACGTGGGTGCTGCGCGCGCCCGGCGCCCGGTCGTGCGTGGTGGTGGACCCCGGTCCGCTCGACCCCGCGCACCTGGACCGGGTCGCCGCGCACGGGCCGGTGGACGCCGTCCTGCTGACCCACGGGCACCACGACCACTCGGAGGGCGCGGCGGAGTTCGGCCGGCTGGTCGGCGCGCCCGTGCGGGCGGGCAACCCCGAGCTCGGCACCGAGGGCCTCGCGGGCGGCGAGGTCGTGGTCGGCGGCGGGCTGGAGATCCGCGTCGTGGCCACGCCCGGCCACACCGACGACTCGCTGAGCTTCCTGGTCGAGAACGCCGTGCTGACCGGCGACACCATCCTGGGACGCGGCACCACCGTGCTGGACGGCAAGCTGCGGGACTACCTGGCGTCGCTGAAGGTCCTCGCCGGCCTGCCCGCCGGGACGGTCGTCCTGCCCGGTCACGGTCCCGAGCTGCCCGACGCCGGCGCGGTGGCGCGCGCGTACCTCGTGCACCGGCAGGAGCGGTTGGCGCAGGTGCGGGCGGCGGTCGAGCGGCTCGGCGGCGACCCGACCGCGCGCCAGGTGGTCGAGGTCGTGTACGCGGACGTCGACCCGTCGCTGTGGCCCGCCGCCGAGTGGTCGGTGCAGTCCCAGCTGGACTACCTACGCGACGCCTGACGGGTTGTCGATCACGTACCGCCAGCCGTCGGGACCCCGGCGGGCGACGTCGGTGGCGGTGCCGGTGATCCCGCCCAGCCGCCAGTCCACGACCAGCAGGGCGATGTCGCCGTTGACCAGGACCTTGCGCGGGTGGACCTCCATCCTGGCGTCGACCCCGAGGTGGCCTTCGAGGACCTCGGGCTCGGCGCCGGGTTCGTAGAGGGACGACGGGTCGCCCCGGTTGAACAGCTCGGCGAACAGGGCGGGCAGTTCGTGCGGTGTCTTCGCGGGCACGGCATCGAGGCTAGGGAGGCGTTGCGTGGCCAACCAAACGGTGAGTCACCTGGAGGTGGACCGGCCGACGCCGGATTGCCCGGTCGAGATCACCCTGCACGCGCTGCGCGGGCGGTGGACGACGCTGGTGGTGCGGGAACTGCTGGGCGGCGCCCGCACCTACAGCGAACTGGCGGCGGCGCTGGCCGTGTCGGACAAGGTGCTGGCCGACCGGCTGGCGCAACTGGTCGAGTGCGGAGTGGTGGAGCGGTCGCGGGTGGCCGGGTGGCCGCCGCGCGTCAGCTACTCCCTGACCCCGCGCGGGCAGGCGTTGCGCGGGGTGCTGGACACGTTGTGGGAGTGGGGTTCACACGACTGTTCGTAGCGGGACGACCAGGTACTTCAGCTCGATGCCGTCGGCGGCGGGCGGCGCTGTCAGGACGGTGGAGCGCAGGCCGTCCTGGATGCGCAGTTCGACCCGTCGGCCGCTGAACGCCTTGAGCGCGTCGGCCAGGTAGCGGGCCTGGAAGGTCTTGGTCACCCGGTTGCCCTCGGTGGTGGCCTTGACCGACTCCTCGGACTCCCCGGTCTGCGGGTCGCTGCCGCGGACGCGCAGCTCGGAGTCCTCCACGTGCAACGTCACGGACCCGTGCGGGCCGGAGTAGGGGGTCGCCCTCCTCACGGCGCCGGCGAGGGCGTCCGCCTCCACAACCACGGTGCTGTCGATGACTGCCTCCAGCAGTGTGCGGGCTCGGTCGTCGGGGAACGGGGCGGCCAGGAGGGCGGTGCTGACGCTGCCGCCCGGCCAGGACAGGGCGATGCGATCTTCGTCGGCGTGGATGGTCACGACAGTGTGCTGCGGAAGGCGCGACACGTCAGCCATCAGGGCGGCCGGCGCTAGGACGTTCAGGGAACCTTCAGGCGTCCACGGGACGGTCGCGTACGCCATCCGGTAGCGGTCCGTGGCGATCAGCTCGACGCGGTGGTCGGCGCTGGTCATCCGGATGCCGGTGAAGATCGGGAGGACGTCGTCCTTGGAGGTGGCGCTGGCCACCGGGACGAGCGCGGCTTCGAGGACGTCGGAGGGGATCTCGCCGGCTTTCGGGGGCAACGCGGGGATGCCCGGGTGGGTGGCGAGGTCGAGCAGCGGGAGGGCGAAGCGGGCTGTCGTGGTGCGGATCGCCAGCCGTGAGCCCTCGACGACCAGCCGGACCTGCGGGTCGTCCAGGCCGCGCAGGGTGTCGGCGAAGGGCTTGGCGGGGACGAGCGCCGCGCCGTCGGTGTGGGTGGTGGCGGGCCGGTGCAGCCGCACGGCCCGCTCGCGATCACTGCCCGCGAGCTCCACCCCTGTCCCGTCGGCGCGCAGCACGAGGCCCGCGAGGACGGGGTTCAGCACCCGGGTGGGCAGCAGGCGGGCCACCTCGGTGGCGGCGGCGGCCAGGTCGGCGGTGGTCGCGGTCAGGTCCATGCCCGGGACCGTAACGACGGGGTACGACAATTCCGGGCGACCTCCGGCGGAGGAAATCCAGCTCCGCCGAAGAACCCGGAATTGTCGTACCCACCTGGGACGATGGAGACGGGGGCCGGAGGCCGCACGTCAGCGCGACACCAGCTCCAGCTCGTCCTGCCGAGGCAGGGGAGCGCCCGCCGCCACGGTGCCGCGGAACACCCACACCAGGGCGGCGATCAGCAGACCCGCGCCGGCCGCCGCCACGAAGGCCGTGCCGGTGCCGTGCGACTCCACGAGCTGACCGCTGACCGACTGGCCGATCGCCAGCCCCACGGTCACCGCCGTCACGACCCACCCGAACGCCTCGGTGGCCGTCCCCACCGGTGCGACCTGTTCGATCGCCGCCGAGTGGGTGGTGGCCTGGGGCGTGATCAGCGTGCCCACGACCAGCAGCGCCGCGCCCAGCCCGATCAGCGTCGTCGGCACCGCGAGCAGCAGCGACAGCAGCGCGAACCCGCCCAGCAGCACCGGCAGCCGCAGGTGCATGGCCCGCGGGAACGGCCGCATCGCGTACAGCACGCCGAACAGCACCGAGCTGACCGACCACAGGCTCAGCAGCAGACCGCCCAGCCCCACGTGACCGGCGTCGGCGGCGGCGGCCGGGACGGCGACCTCGATGAACCCGATCGTCACACCGAACCCGAGCGCGGCCAGCGCGACCGTCCGCATGCCCGGCGACGCCAGCGCGCCGAGCAGGCTGCGCTTCGCCGGCGAGGGCCGGACGCCGCGCACGGTCGGGTTCAGGGCGAACCACAACGCGCCGACGACCATCGACACCGCGCCCACGACCACACCGGTGCCCGCCCACGGGGCCGCGACCAGCAGACCGGACAGACCCGGCCCGAGGATGAAGAAGACCTCCATGCTGATCGCCTCGTAGGCGTAACCGGCGTGCCGCGCGGACCCCGGCGGCAGCATCTGCGACCACAGCGCCCGGGACGCGGAGCCCACCATCGGCTCGGTGAAGCCGACCGCGAACGCCAGCGGCACCAGCAGCGGCAGCGGCGCGCCGACCTCGACGGCCGTCACGGCGAGGGTCACGAACACCGCGAACAGGCCCACCGCGGTGACCAGCGGTCGGGTGGGGCCGAGGCGGTCCATCAGCCTGCCCTGCACGATCGACCCCACCGCGACACCGATCAGCGACGCCGCGGACACCAGACCGGCCGCCGCGAACGAGCCCGTCATCCGCTGCACGTAGAGCAGCAGCGACAGGCCGACCATCGCGATGGGCAGCCGGGCGAGCAGCGACGCGACCACGGGGCCGCGCATGCCGGGGGTGGTCAGGGCGGTGCGGTAGTCGGAGAGGCGGGCAGAGTGGGACATGTGTACCAGTATGCCGTCTTTGGTACGCCCGTACCAGCTTTTTACCGGTTAGGTCCGTCACCGGGGGCACGGAATGTTGCGGTTCGGTCACAACAATGGGATGACCGGGTGAAACCATGCAACGGAACCGCTGAACAGCGGGTCCTTGAGGGTGAATGCGCTTGAGTTCCGGGGGGACCGCCGTGCGATCGTGGACGAAGAGCCCGCCGACCGGTTTCGATCGAGGTCAGCGGGGGTAACCAGACCTCCTTCCGGTGCCTGAGGGTCGGGGCCTGCGGTACCGGATGTGTGGAGAGGCGTGGTCTGTCGGGGGATGGGCCGCGCACACGACAAGACCGGTGCGCCGCGTCGGGGGCGGCGCCCGGTCTTGTTGGTTCCCAGCGGTCCACAAACCGAAGCGGCCCTCGCGGGACCCGCCGCACGGGGCGACAGGGGTCTCTCGAGGGCCGCGTGTGCCTACTAGCTGCCGGCGCGCGCTAGCTGCACTTCGTCGGGATTCATCGAGCTCGGCGGGCCAGGCGCTCCGGGTCCAGGATCAGGACGCTCTTGCCCTCCAGGCGGAGCCAGCCGCGGTGGGCGAAGTCGGCCAGGGCCTTGTTCACCGTTTCGCGGGACGCGCCCACGAACTGGGCGATCTCCTCCTGCGTCAGGTCGTGCGTGACCCGCAGCAGGCCCGCCTCCTGGCTGCCGAACCGCTGCGCCAACTGGAGCAGGGCCTTCGCCACGCGGCCGGGCACGTCGGTGAAGATCAGGTCCGCCAGCATGGAGTTCGTCCGCCGCAGGCGGCGCGCCAGGGCGCGCAGCAGCTGCTCGGCGATCTCCGGCCGGTTGGTGATCCACTGCCGCAGCGCGGGGCGGTCCATGCTCACCGCGCGCACCTCGGTCACCGTCGTCGCGGTGGACGTGCGGGGGCCCGGGTCGAAGATCGACAGCTCGCCGAACATGTCGGAGGGTCCGAAGATCCCCAACAGGTTCTCCCGGCCGTCGGGCGACTTGCGGCCGATCTTCACCTTGCCGGACTGGATGATGTAGAGCCGGTCGCCCGGCTCGCCTTCCGCGAAGATCACATGGCCACGCGGGAATTCAACGGACTCCAGCGTCTGCGCCAGTGCCTCCGCTGCCGCCGGTTCAACCCCTTGGAAGATGCCCGCGCGGGCCAGGGTCTCGTCCACCTCGTCCCTCCTGTCGACGCGACGGTCGAGTGCGTTCCGCCTTCTGGCGGATCGGCGCGCTGCCGTCGATCACTGAGTGCAGTCTAAGGGCTGTGTCGTGGATCGCCTCCCGGCGCGCCGGTCGACCAGCCCCGGACAGCCCGATAAGGCCCGCCGGGTGGTGCCCCGCGGGCCTCGCCGGTCCTATCCCCGCTAGCGGCGGGTGCGCCGCTGACGCAGGTTCCTGGCACGACCGCCCAGCCGGCGCAGCCGGAACAGCTCCAGCGCGCGGCCGATGCCGTGCCCGTAGAGCGCCCTGACCTCGTCGGGGCGCGCCGACTCCAGGAACTCCTCGACCTCGTCCTCCTGGACGGCGACGTGGCGGAGACGAGCTTCCACGCGCTCCATGAAGAGCGCGAAGAACATGATCACGATCGGAACGGCGATGACGAACCAGGCAGTCATGATGGCTCCGATCCTTGCGCATCCCCCAGGACGCGCGTGCGAGGGGGTCACTACGGCGTGTTGAGCTCGTCGTTGTATGTGGTGGACGTGCGCCCGGCCCCGCCGGTTGCGTCCCTCTTGCGCTTCGCCTATCGACTACCCAAGGTTCCGTTCGGCCAACCGGCTCCACTATGAGACGCAGTAGCCTTTCTCGCATGGCGGCGCGTAGCACGGCGAAGAAACCCGAGACCCAGCTGGGCCGCACGCGGCGGGCGCGCAAGGTGGTCCGACTGCTGGAGATCGGGTACCCCGACGCCCACTGTGAGCTGGACTTCACCAACCCGCTCGAACTGCTGGTCGCGGTCGTCCTCTCCGCGCAGACCACCGACGTCCGGGTGAACCAGGTCACGCCCGCCCTGTTCCAGCGCTACCGCAAGGCCGCCGACTACGCCTCCGCCGACCGCACCGAGCTGGAGGAGTTCATCCGGCCCACCGGCTTCTACCGGAACAAGGCGACCTCGCTGATCGGGCTCGGCTCGGCGCTGGTCGAGCGGTTCGGCGGCGAGGTGCCCGGCAAGCTCACCGACCTGGTCACGCTGCCCGGTGTCGGCCGCAAGACCGCCAACGTGGTGCTGGGCGACGCGTTCGGCGTGCCCGGGATCACCGTGGACACCCACTTCGGCCGCCTGGTCCGCCGCTGGGGCTGGACCGAGGAGGAGGACCCGGTCAAGGTCGAGCACGCCGTGGGCGGGCTCGTCGAACGCCGCGACTGGACGCTCCTGTCGCACCGCACGATCTTCCACGGCCGCCGCGTCTGCCACGCCCGGACGCCCGCGTGCGGCGCGTGCTTCCTGGCGCCGCAGTGCCCCTCCTACGGCATCGGCCAGGTCGACCCCGTGAAGGCCGAGAAGCTGGTCAAGGGCGAGGAAGCGCCGCACCTGATCGCGCTGGCGGAGCGGGTGCGGTCGGGGGAGAAGTTGGCGTGAGCCGGGTAGCACGGTGGGCGGTAGTCGTCCTGGTCCTCGCGGTCGCCGGCGCGGTGGCGCTGTGGCCGCGCGACGACGAGCAGACCGCGCCGCCCCGGACGGCCGCCGTGAAGGACCTGGGGCAGGCGCGGGAGAAGGCCGCGCTGGACCCGTGCCCGCGCGGTGAAGGCGGTCCGGCGGTGCTGCGCGGTGTGGCGGCCACGTGCCTGGGCGACGGGCAGCAGGTGGACGTGGCCGCGGCCCTGCCCGGCAAGGCGCTGGTGAACTTTTGGGCCACCTGGTGCGTTCCCTGTCACGAGGAGCTGCGGGTGCTGGACGCGTACGCGCGGGAACCCGGAGCGGTCCCGGTGCTGATCGTGCTGGTGCAGAGCAAGGAGGGGGACGGGCTGGAGCTGCTGACGAAGCTGGGGGTGCACCTGCCCGCGGTGTTCAGCGAGGCCGACGCGGTGCGCAAGGCGTTCGGCGCGCCGCCCCAGCTGCCCAAGAGCTATGTCGTGGGCGCGGACGGGTCGGTCGCCGAGGTGACCCGGCACCCGCTGCTCACGAGCGTCGAGCAGGTGCGCGAGGTGGTCGGATGACCGCCCTGGTGTCGCCGGAGGACGTGCCGGAGTGGATGAGCGGGTTGGTCAAGGCGACCGCCGAGATCGACCACCGGGCCTTCACCCGGATCTCCCCTCCGCCGGACGGCACGGGCCGCGAGGCCGCCGTGCTGATGCTGTTCGGCGACGGCCCGAACGGCCCGGACGTGCTGCTGCTGCGCCGCGCCGACACGCTCGGCTCGCACCCCGGCCAGGTCGCCTTCCCGGGCGGCGCGGCCGACCCGACCGACGACGGACCGGTGGACACGGCGCTGCGCGAGGCGTTCGAGGAGACCGGCGTGCTGCGCGAGGGCGTGCGGCCGGTCGCGACGCTGCCGAAGCTGTACGTGCCGGTGTCCGGCTTCGTGGTGACGCCGGTCCTCGCGCACTGGGACGAGCCGTCGCCGGTCGCCCCGGTGGACCCGGCGGAGACCGCGGCCGTGGCGCGGGTGCCGATCGCGCACCTCGCCGACCCGGCCAACCGGTTCCGGGTGACCCACTCGTCGGGGTTCGTCGGACCGGCGTTCTCCGCGCCGGGCATGTTGGTGTGGGGGTTCACGGCGGGCCTGCTCAACGGCCTGCTCGCACTGGGTGGCTGGGAAAGGCCGTGGGATGCCACCGATGTGCGCGACCTTGAGCTAGCGTTGCGCGCTACGTGACGGAGGGTTGAGCGGCGTGAACTGGGTTGACCTGCTGGTGCTGGCGCTGGCCGCCTTCGCGGCGGTCTCGGGCGCCCGGCAGGGCATGGTCGTCGCGCTGCCCGCGTTCGTCGGCGTCCTGGTCGGCCTGGTGCTGGGCACGCAACTCGCCCCGCTGGTCGTGTCGCAGTTCGAGAACGTCGTCACCAAGGTCGTGTTCGCGGTCGGCATCGTCGTGCTGCTGGTCGCGCTGGGCGAGACGCTCGGCGTGTACGTGGGCCGGATGCTCAAGGCCCGGGTCAACTCCAGCCCGCTGCGCGGCGCGGACAACGCGCTGGGCGCGATCGTGCAGGGCGCGGTGGTGTTCGTGGTGGCGTGGATGATCGCGCTGCCGCTGACGATGGTCGCCGGGCTGCCTTCGCTGGCCAAGGCGCTCAACCAGTCGGTGATCCTGTCGACGGTCAACGACACCATGCCGCAGGCGGCCCGGACGCTGTCCGAGGACCTGCGCAACCTGTTCGACGTGTCGGGGTTCCCGGCGGCGATGGACCCGTTCAACCGGACCCCGTTGGCCGAGGTCGGCCCGCCGGACCCGGCGCTGGCGGCCAACCCGGTCGTGCAGAGGCTTCGCCCGTCGGTGTTGAAGGTGCGCGGTCGTGCGCCGTCGTGTTCGCGGGCGCTGGAGGGCACCGGGTTCGTGATCTCCCCCGAGCGGGTGATGACGAACGCGCACGTGGTCGCCGGCACCACGGAGGTGACCGTGGAGGTGGGCCGCGGGCAGTTCGACGCGACTGTCGTGCACTACGACGCCCAGACCGACATCGCGATCCTGGCCGTGCCGGACCTGGAGGCCGCGCCGCTGGACTTCCGGACCGACGAGATCAAGCAGGGCGAGGACGGGATCGTGCTCGGCTACCCGCTGGACGGCCCGTACACGGCGTCCGAGGCGCGGGTCCGGGAGCGGATCAAGATGCTGCGCGGTCCGGACATCTACGACGCCACCACCGTGACCCGGGACGTCTACACGGTCCGGGCGAAGGTCCGCAGCGGCAACTCCGGCGGTCCCCTGGTGGACCCGCAGGGCCGCGTGATCGGCGTCGTGTTCGGCGCGGCCGTGGACGACCAGGAGACCGGCTTCGTGCTGACCGCGCAGGAAGTGGCCGACGAGGTCGCGAAGGCCCCGACGATGGTCCGCCGCGCGTCGACCCAGACCTGCGCTTCCTGAATCAGGGCTGCACTGCGGCCAGGAACCCGGTGATCAGCCCGTTGGTCGTGTTCGGCGCTTCCTGGTGCGGGAAGTGGCCGACCTCGGGCAGGGCGCGGAACCGCGAGCCCGCACCGACCCAACGGCCCGAGTCGGCCGCCGTGGACTCCAACATCACCGGGTCCTGCGCCCCGTGCAGCTGGAGCACCGGCACGTCCAGCCGCCGGTCCACGGCCTCGGCGAAGCGCCGGCCGTCGCCGCGCAGCTGGGAGCGCACCGCCCACCGGAAGTACTCCATCGCGGAGTGCGCGACGCCGGGCACCAGCACCGCCTCCCGGTTGCGCCGCACCACCTCGTCGAACTCCGGCGACACCGTCCACTTCGGACCGGACCACGCGGTGAGCAGCCGGGCGACCGCCGCGCCGCCGTCGGCGGTGAGCCACCGCTCCGGGTACACCGGGAGCTGGAACCGGAAGACGTGCCCGCTGGCCCGGCCCTGCCCGCGCGGGTGGCGGCGGATCGCGTGGCGCAGCGCCAGCGGGTGCGGTGCGGCGATGGTGGTGATCGAGTCGACCAGCCGCTGGTGCATCGAGGCGACCGTCCACGCGAGCATGCCGCCCCAGGCGTGCCCGACCAGGTGGGCGCGGGCCGCGCCGAGCGCCTTCACCAGTCCCGCGATGTCGCCGGCGAGGGTGAACCCGTCGTAGCCGCGCGGCGGTTTGTCCGAGTCGCCGTAGCCGCGCAGGTCCACGGCGACCGCCCGGTACCCGGCCTCGGCCAGCGCCACGAGCTGGTGCCGCCAGGTCCACCAGAACTCCGGGAACCCGTGCAGCAGCAGGACGAGCGGGCCGTCGCCCAGTTCGGCCACGTGCAGGCGGATGCCGTTGGCGGACACGTCCCGGTGGGCCCAGGGTCCGGCGACCCGGGCGGTGGACGGGTCCGGCGGCAGCCGCACGGCGCGGCTCAGGACCCGTCGCCGCGGTGGCGGAGGGCCGCGACGGTGTCCTTGGCCGAGTCGATGGTCCGCTGCGGCGCCCTGATCTTCCGCACCTTGCGGTAGCCCAGGAACCCGAACGCGACCGCCGTGAGGAACATCAGGCCGAAGACGATCAGGAACGACCAGCCCAGCCCCAGCCCGAACAGGTCGTGCAGGCCGAAGCCCAAGGCCATGAACAGGAAGAACATGCTGAACGCCAGCACGGTGAGCGCCAGGACGAAGAAGACGCTGCCCTTGAGGCCCTTCTTCACCTCGCCGGCGATCTCCGACTTGGCCAGCTCGACCTCGGCACGCACCAAGGTGGACAGGTGTGCCGTGGCGTCCCGGACCAACCCGCCGATGGACGTTTCCTCCGCGATCTTCGCCGCGCTCTCCGCGGTCAACGGGATCGACGGAACAGGTGGCAGCCCGCTGCCGTTGGTGTTCTCCCGAGCGCTGGTCACGACGTCATCGTGCCATGCACGCTCCGACCCGGCCGTCCGACCCGCGAGGCCGCGTCGGCTTGTCGTGCCGTCTTCCGCTCCGATCAGCTCTTCCGATCGGAGCGGAAGACGGCACGACGAGCCGACTACCAGGCGGCCGAGCCGCGACGCCGGAGGCGGCGCCGTTCAACACAGCTCTATGCGTCTTCGTCTGAGCGCTGATGCACGCGACTGCGCCTTACCAACAAAACCGCTGCCAACAAGGAAGCGGTCATGGAGGCGATTAGTACTGCGGCTTTCGCCTGTTCAGCCGCTGCACCGTCCAACGCGAGATCGGCGATCAACAGGCTCACCGTGAACCCGACCCCGCCGAGCATCGCGACGGCGATGATGTCCCGCCACCCCGCGCCGTTGGGCCACACGGCCGCCTTGAACCACACCGCCAGCGCGGACGCCCCGACGATCCCGACCAGCTTGCCCACCACCAGCCCGAGCATCACGCTCAGCGCCAGCTTGTCCGAGAACAACGCGCCCAACGCCTCGCCGTTCACCGGCACACCCGCCGCGAACAGCGCGAACACCGGCACCGCCACCCCGGCCGACCACGGCTGCAACCGGTGTTCCAGCCGCAGCGCGGGCGCCTCGTGCTCGTAGTGGTCCTTGCGGACGCGGGTCAGCAGGGCCAGTGCCACACCGGCGATGGTCGCGTGCACACCGGCTTCGTGCACCGCGACCCAAGTCCCGACCGCGAGCGGCACGTACAAGAACGGCGACGTGACCCGCTTGTGCTGCAAGAACGCGTACAAGCCCAACAACGCCACCGCGATCAGCGCCGCCACCACGTTGAAGGAAGCGGTGAACAGCACGGCGATGAGGAAGATCGCGCCCAGGTCGTCCACCACGGCCAGGCTCAGCAGGAACACCCGCAGGCTGCTCGGCAGCCCGGACGCGGTGATCGCCAGGACGCCCAGCGCGAACGCGATGTCCGTCGCCACCGGGATCGCCCACGCCCGCTCGATCCCCGGCTCGCCCCACCCGATCCCGAGGGCGACCACCGCGGGCACGACCATCCCGCCGACCGCCGCCACCACGGGCAGGATCGCGGCCTTGAAGTTGTTCAGCTCGCCGATCACCAGCTCGCGCTTGAGCTCCAGCCCGGCGACGAAGAAGAAGATCGCGAGCAGACCGTCCTTGGCCCAGTCGCCGACGCTCAGGCTCAAGTGGAGCGACTCGGGTCCGATGTGGAAGTCGCGCAACGCCTCGTACGCCCCGCTGAACGGGGAGTTGGCCCACAGCAGCGCGACGGCGGTGGCGGCGAGCAGCACCATGCCGCCGACGGTCTCGGTGCGCAGGTAACGGGCGAACTCGGCGACGACTTGGCGCTTGCGGTTCATGCGGACTCCGGGGCGATCGGCTACAGGTCATCCTCGTGCCGACCAGACTTCCCGGCTCACCAATGCGGAACCTTAACACGAACGTGGGTGCCGCCAACGAAAGAAGGGCTGTGTTGAATAGCGCCGCCTCCGGCGTCGCGGGCGAGGCCGCCTGGTAGTCGGCTCGTCGCGCCGCCTTTCCCGCCGATCGGAAAAGCTGATCGTCGGGAAAGCCGACGCGACAAGCCGACGCGGCCTCGCTGGTCAGTCCTCCGAAGCGCCCGACTTCAGGCCGCTGGAGATGAGGTCCATCACCGACGAGTCGGCCAGCGTCGTCACGTCGCCGATCGCCCGGTTCTCCGCCACGTCGCGCAGCAGGCGGCGCATGATCTTGCCGGACCGCGTCTTGGGCAGCTCCGGCACGACCATGATCTGCCGCGGCTTCGCGATCGGGCCGATCTCCTTGGCCACGTGGTCGCGCAGCGCCTTGATCGCGTCCGCGCCGGACGCCTCGTCGGCCACCCCGCCGCGCAGGATGACGAACGCGACGATGCCCTGGCCGGTGGTCGGGTCGGTCGCGCCGACGACCGCCGCCTCCGCCACGGTCGGGTGGGAGACCAGCGCGGACTCGACCTCGGTGGTGGAGATCCGGTGCCCGGACACGTTCATCACGTCGTCCACGCGGCCCAGCAGCCAGATGTCGCCGTCGTTGTCGTACTTCGCGCCGTCGCCGGCGAAGTAGTAGCCCTGCTCGCCGAACCGCGACCAGTAGGTGTCGCGGTAGCGCTCGTCGTCGCCCCAGATGCCGCGCAGCATCGACGGCCACGGCTCGTCCAGCACCAGGTAGCCGCCACCGCCGTGCGGCACCTCGACACCCTGGTCGTCGACGACCTTCGCGCCGATGCCGGGCAGCGGGCGCTGCGCCGAACCGGGCTTGGTCGAGGTCGCGCCGGGCAGCGGCGAGATCATGATCGCGCCGGTCTCGGTCTGCCACCACGTGTCCACGACGGGCGTCTTGCCCGCGCCGATGGTCTCGCGGTACCAGATCCACGCCTCGGGGTTGATCGGCTCGCCGACGCTGCCCAGCACGCGCAGCGACGACAGGTCGTACTTGGCGGGGATGTCCGCGCCCCACTTCATGAACGTGCGGATCAGCGTGGGCGCGGTGTAGTAGATGGAGACGCCGTACTTCTGCACGATCTCCCAGTGCCGGCCCTCGTGCGGGGTGTTCGGCGTGCCCTCGTAGACGACTTGGGTGACGCGGTTGGACAGCGGGCCGTAGACGATGTAGCTGTGGCCGGTGACCCAGCCGATGTCGGCGGTGCACCAGTAGACGTCGGTGTTCGGCTTGAGGTCGAACACGTTGTGGTGCGTGTAGGACGCCTGCGTCAGGTAGCCGCCGGACGTGTGCAGGATGCCCTTGGGGCGGCCCGTGGTGCCCGACGTGTACAGGATGAACAGCGGGTGCTCGGCGTCGAACGCCTCCGGGGTGTGCTGGTCGGACTGCTTGTCGACCAGGTCGTGCCACCAGACGTCGCGACCTTCGGTCCACTCGACGTCGGTGTTGGTCCGCTTGACCACCAGGACGTGCTCGACGCTCCCGGCGTTGGCGACGGCCTCGTCCACGGCGGGCTTGAGCGCGGCCGGGTTGCCGCGGCGGTACTGGCCGTCGGTGGTGATCACCAGCTTGGCCTGCGAGTCCTCGATGCGGGTGCGCAGCGCCTCGGCGGAGAAGCCGCCGAACACGACGCTGTGCAGCGCGCCCAAGCGGGCGCAGGCGAGCATCGAGAAGATCGCCTCGGGCACCATCGGCATGTAGATGGCGACCCGGTCCTCGGCGCCCACACCCAGCTCGATCAGGGCGTTGGCGGCCTTGGACACCTCACGCTGGAGCTCGGCGTAGGTGATGGCGCGGCTGTCGCCGGGCTCGCCCTCCCAGTGGATGGCGACCTGGTCGCCGTGGCCGGACTCGACGTGGCGGTCCACGCAGTTGTAGGCGACGTTGAGCTTGCCGCCCACGAACCACTTCGCGTAGGGCGCGTTCGACCAGTCCAGCACCTGGGTCCACTTGGTGTCCCAGCTCAGCCGCTCCGCCTGCTTCGCCCAGAACGCCTCGCGGTCGGCCTTCGCCTCCTCGTACAGCTCGGCGGTGGCGTTCGCCTGCGCGGCGAACTCCGGGCTGGGCGGGAACGTCCGGTTCTCCGTCAGCAGGTTGTCCAGGGCTGGTCCCTGGGCTTGCGGCTGGGTCATGGTGGGCGGACCTCCTGAATCCGAGGGGTGCGCACTGAAAGGTAGTGCGATTCAGCTCACTGCGCACCCAAAAGGTTCAGACCAATTTCGACGGGTTCGAAACCTGTTGGCAACTGTGTAACCGGTGGCCGGTCCGCTGACCACGGTTTATCCGCCGAACGACACATGCCTTGCGACCAGCGGCACCACCCGTGACCCGCGTCACGCGCTCAAGCGCGCCTTGGCGGCCGGCCACTCGGCGGCGGTCATCGAGTAGACAACGGTGTCACGCAGGGTCCCGTCCGGTCGGATCTTGTGCACCCGGAGCACGCCTTCGCGGGTGGCGCCGAGCCGTTCGATGGCCCGCTGCGACCGCTCGTTGCGCCCGTCGGTGTGCCAGCCGACGCGGTGGGCGCCGAGCACCTCGAAAGCCCTGGTCAGCAGCAGGAGCTTGGCATTGCGGTTGAGGGCGGTGCGCTGCCAGCGCGCGCCGATCCACGTGTAGCCGATGTAGAGGCCGCGGTTCTTGGGGTCGATCTCGTAGTACGAGGTCGTGCCGGCGACCTCCTCGGTGTGGGTGTCGATCTGCGCCCACGCGCGGCGGTTCGGGTCGTTGATGGCGGCGGCGACCATGTCCCGCGCCTCCTGGAGGCTCTGCGGCTGGCGGACGCTGAGCCAGCGGAAGATCTCCGGGTCCTTGCCGGCTTCCAGCAGGCCTTCGGCGTGGTGGAGGCCGAGCGGTTCGAGGCGGACGTGCTCACCGGTCAGCGTGGGGCGGTCGTACCAGGTCATGCTTCGGACGGTAGGGCCTGTAGTGGCTATGTGACATGGCCAATTCTCGGCAATTTCAGATAGCCACTTACCGGCGAGTAGTGTTTCCCGGCGTGACCGATCCGCTCGCCCCGCTGCTGGACCTGCCCGGTGTGCCCGAGGCCGTCCAGACCGCCCGCGACGCCGTCTTCCAGGTGCACCGCCACCGCGTCAACCTGCGCGGCTGGGCGACCACCGCCGCCGAGGCCTCCGTGCGCGCCGCCCGCGCGTCGGCGGCGCTGGACGGCGGGCCGACCGAGATCCCCACGGACGGGTCGGTGTCCGACCCCGTGCTGGCGGGGGCGCTGCGGGTGGCCGAGTCGCTGGGCACCATCCTGCCGACGTGGCAGCGCGCGCCGTTGCAGGCGCTGGCGAAGCTGCACGTCCTGGCGGGGGCGGACCTGGGCGCCGAACTCGGGCGTCCGCGGGTCGCGCCGGGCATCTCCGAGCGGCTGGACCTGCTGGCCGGGTTGGTCACCGGCGGGACGTCCGTGCCGGGGCCGCTGGTGGTGGCCGTGGTGCACGGCGAGCTGATGGCGTTGTCGCCGTTCCCGACCGCCAACGGCGTGGTCGCGCGGGCGGCCTCGCGGCTGGCGTCGATCGCCACCGGGTTGGACCCGAAGTCGCTGGGTGTGCCCGAGGTCCACTGCCTGCGGCGGCAGAACGACTACGCGGTGGCCCTGCACGGGTTCTCCACCGGCGACCCCGAGGGCGTGGCGCAGTGGATCACGTTCTGGTGCTCGGCGTTGGAAGCCGGCGCCCGCGAGGCACGGAGCATCGCGGACGCCGCCGCTTCGTAGCACTTCCGGCTTCGTTGGAGCAGTTCCTTAGAGCAGTTCCTTGAGGGTCGTCGCCGCGCGGTCGGCGTCCTCGAAGGTGTTGTAGAGCGGGGCGAAGCCGAAGCGGAGCACGTCCGGCGCGCGGAAGTCGCCGATGATGTTCCGCTCGATCAGCGCGTCCATCAGCGCGCCGGCCCTCGGGTGGCGCAGGGACACCTGGTGGCCGCGCCACTCGTCGGCGGGGGTCAGGACCTCGATACCGGGCAGGTCCCGGACGAGGTCCATGAAGTGCGCGGTGAGCGCGAGGCCCTTGGCGCGGACGTCCTTGAGGTCGACCTGGTCCCAGACGTCCAGTGCCGCGTCGAGGGCCAGCATGGACAGGATGTCCGGCGTGCCGACCCGCGCCCGGGACACGCCGGGGTCGGGGGTGTAGTCCGGCTGCATCGCGAACGGCACCTGGTGGCCCGTCCACCCGGTCAGCGGCTGGTGGAACCCGTGCTGCGCCTTGGTCGGCACGTAGATGAACGCGGGCGAGCCGGGACCGCCGTTGAGGAACTTGTAGGTGCAGCCCACGGCGAGGTCCACGCCCAGCGCGTCCAGCTCGATCGGCAGCACGCCGGCGCTGTGGCACAGGTCCCAGACGACCTTCGCGCCCACCGCGTGCGCCTGCTCGGTCAACGCGGCCATGTCGTGGAGGCGGCCGGTCCGGTAGTCGACGTGGTTGAGCAGCACGGCCGCCGTGGTGTCGCGCAGGTCCAGGCGGTCCGGGTCGGCCGGGCGCAGGGCCAGACCGGTCAGCTCCGCCACGGACTGCGCGATGTAGCCGTCGGTGGGGAACGTGCCGGCGTCCACGACGATCTCGGACCGGTCGGTGCTGCGGACCGCCGCCATCAGCGCCTTGAACAGGTTCACGCTGGTCGAGTCGCACACGACGACCTGCCCGGCCGCCGCGCCGACCAGCCGCCCGACCCGGTTGCCGACCCGCTCCGGCGCCTCCCACCAGCCCTCGGACCAGCTGCGGATGAGCCGCGCGCCCCACTGGTGCTTGACGACCTCCTGGACGCGTTCGGCGACGTTCTTGGGCGGTGCGCCGAGCGAGTTGCCGTCGAGGTAGACGACGTCGTCGTCCAGGTCGAACAGGTCGCGCACATGCGCCAAGGGGTCTCGGTTCACACGTAGCTCCTCGCGGTCCACAGTTCCGGGAAGATCGAGCGTTGCGTGCGCTTCTCCAGCCACGCAACCCCCGCGGAGCCGCCGGTGCCGACCTTCGAGCCCATCGAACGGCGGGTGGCCAGCAGGTGGTCGTAGCGCCAGCGGGCGAACTCCTCGGCGATGTCGGTCAACGCCTCGCCGAGTTCGAGGAGGTCCCGCGACCCGGACCGGTAGATCTCGGTCCACACCCGCTCGACGTCGGCGTTGGGCTGGTAGGGCTCGCTGAAGTCGCGGTCGAGCACCTCGGCGGGGATGTCCAGGCCCTGGCGGTGGAGGGCGGCGAGGACGTCGTCGTACAGGCTCGGCTCGGCCAGCAGCGCCTCCAGGGCGTCGTGCTGGGCGGGCACCGCGCGGTGCGGGACGAGCATCGAGCGGGACTTCTCGCCGAGCAGGAACTCCACCTCGCGGTAGCGACCGGACTGGAAACCGGACCCCTCGCCGAGGGCGTCCCGGAAGGCGTTGAACTCGCCGGGCGTCATCCGGGCGATCGGCCGCCACGCCGCGTTGAGCGCCTGCATGTGCAGGTCGCTGCGGTGCAGCGTGCGCACGGCGGCCCGCAGGTCGTCGGCCCGCAGCTCCTTCTGCGCCTGCCGCCACTCGAAGCACAGCAGGCCGAAGTACAGCTCCATCACCTGGGTGATCACCAGGAACGACATCTCCCGCGGGTCCTTGGACCACTGCTGTTGGAGCGAGTGCAGGACCGAGGCGTGCACGTAGTCCTCGTACGGCGTCGTGCCGCCGAAGTCCAGTTTGGGGGCGACCGGGCAGTTCATGCCCTTCATGATGGCTGCCCGAATAGGTGATCTGAATGGGCGTTGACCTGCTCTGATCCACATTCTTCTTGTGGTCGTGAGCAGTTTCGCGGTTTAGGTTTACAGACGTGAGCATCGACTTGGACGGCGTCGACTGGGCCCTGCTGGAGGCTCTCCAGGAGGACGCACGGCTGTCGTACAACGAACTGGCCCGACGCGTGCACGTGTCACCGCCGACCGTGGCGCAGCGAGTGCGTCGACTGGAGAACGCCGGGGTGATCACCGGCTACCGAGCGACCGTGGACCCCACGGCGGTAGGACGGACCGTCGTGGCCCTGGTCCGCATGAAGTGCTACGGGCCACGCTGCATCACCGTGCACCCGGAACTGCTGGACGACTGCCCCGAGGTGGTCGAGGTACTGCGGCTGACGGGGGACATCTGCTCGGTGGTCAAGGTCGTGACCACGTCGATCACCGAGCTGGAACGCCTACTGGTCCGCCTCGCGGGCTACGGCGAGACGTCCTCGGCAATGGTCCTGTCCACCCCGATCCCGTGGCGCCCCATCACCTCCTGACCACGGCACACGCCCAACTTTGTCGGTCCCCCGTGGGACAATGGAGACGGGGGCCGGAGGCCGCGCGCCCAGCGCGCGGTGGGCCGTCTGAGGCGGTCGGCAGGGCCAGTGCCCAGCGCGCGGTGGGTCAGCGCCTAGCGCGCCGTCAGCAGTGTCAGTGCCTGGCGGACGTAGCCCTGGGCGGTCTCCAGCGCTTCGGCGGCCTGCGCGATCGGCACCCCGGACAGCAGGTGCACCAGCGCCACCTTCAGATCGCCACCCGCGTCCGCCAGGGCCGTCGTGCACTCGTTCTCGGCCAGCCCGGTCGCCTCGCGCAAGATGCGCACCGTCCGGCCGCGCAGCTTGGCGTTGGTGGCCCGCATCGACACCATCAGGTTCGAGTACGTGCGCCCCAACCGGACCATCACCGCCGTCGAGAACGAGGTGAGCACCAGCTTCTGCGACGTGCCCGCCTTCATCCGGGTCGACCCGGCGATCGCCTCCGGCCCCGTGTCGACGGTGATCAGGACGTCCACGTCCACGCGCGGCGCGCTCGGGTTGTTGGAGACCAGGACCGTGCGGGCGCCCAGCGTGCGGGCCTCGTTGAGGGCGGCCACCACGAACGGCGTCCGGCCCGAGGCGGTGACACCCAGCACCACGTCGCCCGCCGTCGCGTGCCTGCGGATCTGCGCGGCACCGCCGGCGGCCTCGTCCTCGACGTCCTCCACCGCTTTGACCAGCGCTTCCGGGCCGCCGGCGTGGTGGGCGACGAACCAGTCGGGCGGCGCGTTGAACGTCGGCACGATCTCGGCGGCGTCCAGCGTGGCCAGCCGCCCGGACGTGCCCGCGCCCACGTAGTGCACGCGGTGACCTGCGCGCAGGGCGTTCACCGCGAGGTCGGCGGCCTGCGCCAGCTCCGGCAGCACGGCCTCGACCGCGTCCGGCACCCGGTGGTCCTCGGCGTTGATCAGCCGCAGCACGTCCAGCGTGGACAGCACGTCGATGTCCAGCGTCCGCGGGTTGCGCGCCTCCGTCGGCGAGTCCACCCGGACCGCGACCCCCTGCCGGGGCGGGGTCATTTACCGGTCTCCCGGCGCCGCCTGCCGTCCGGCCGGGCACCGAGGCGGTGTCCCGAGACCGCGTCGTAGGTGGCCTCCAGCGCCGTCTTGGCGGTGTCGACGTGCTTCTGGGCGACCCCGATGAACAGGCAGTCGATGACCGTGAGCTGCGCGATCCGGCTGGCCATCGCACCCGAGCGGAACGTCGTCTCGCGGGCGGCGGTGGTCAGGACGTGGTCGGCGACCTCGGTGATCGGCGAGCGCGGGAAGTTCGTCAGCGCCACCGTGGTCGCACCGTGCTCCTTGGCGACCCGCAGCGCCTCGACCGTCTCGGACGTGGACCCGGTGTGCGAGATGCCCACGGCGACGTCGTTGCCGGTCAGGACCGCAGCCGAGGTGAGCGCGATGTGGGTGTCGTTCCAGGCGAAGCACGTGCGGCCGATCCGGTGCAGCTTCTGCTGGAGGTCGAACGCGACGAACGCGCTGGCCCCGAACCCGTAGACGTCCACCCGCCGCGCCCCGGCGACTGCCTCGACGACCGCCTGGAGTGTTTCGACGTTGAGCTGCTCGGCGGTCTCCTCGACCGCGCGGGCGTCGGCGAAAGCGACCTTGCCGACGACCTGGCGCAGGTCGTCACCAGGGCCGATGTCGCCGCCGAGGTCCCGGTCGGTGCGGGCGGCGGTGCGTGCGGTGTCGGCGGCCAGCGCGATGCGCAGCTCCGGGTAACCGCCGACGCCGATGGCCTTGCAGAACCGGGTCACCGTCGTCTCGCTGGTGCCCGCGGCCTCGGCGACCTCGGTGATGCTGCGGTGGGCGACGGTCGCGGGGTTGTCCAACACGACCTTCGCCACCCGCTGTTCCGCGCGGGCGAGGCCGGGGAGCAGTGACCGGATCCGGACGAGGGGACTGGCGTCGGAGATTTCGGTGGACACGTGGGAAACTTACTAACCGCCCAACGGAAAATCAACGGAGGGTGCGACCAAGACCGCCCGACCGTGGCGGATTGCCACCCGCTGGCCGCCCCCGTTGCGCCAAAAGCCCACACACAGTTGCCCGAACGCCCCTCTGAGCGACGACATACCCGCCACCCACCCACCCGAACCGCCGCCCAACCCCCGAACCGCCCGTCAACCACACCCGCGCGCCAACCAGCACCCCGCCGGCTAACCGCCCACGGGCAACCCTGCACTGCGCGCCGCGCAGCCCGGCCCGCCCCGCCGCCGCGCTCAGCCCGCCGTGCTGCTGGCAGCCCGGCGCTGCCGGCCCGCCGTGTCCCCCCAGCCGCGCAGCACTGCCTGCCGCGCAGCTCCGCACTGCCCGCCACCGGCACCTGTCTGCCGATCGCGGGCTGGTGTCAGCGGTTGGCTGTTCGCCAACCGTCGGCACGCAGGCCGTCCCGCTCGCCGTCCACCAGGACGCCCTGGTCGTCCGCGACCCGGACCGCGTCGACGTACGCGCCGCGCCCGCCGTAGCCCGAGCCCTTCACGTACCGCCACCGGTAGAGCTTGGCGGGTTCCGTCTCGACCTCCACCCGATGCCAGCGGCGGTCGCCGTACCCCGTCAATGTCTTCAGGTCGCTCCACGCCGTGCCGTCGTTACTGGTCTCCAGCACGACCTTGTCCGAAGGATCCAAGTCGACAAAGGCACTGAACGACACGGTGTGCCGGCCGCCGGTCGTGCGCAGGTCCGGTGTGGTCAGCGTCCCGCCGGCGGTGGTGGGTGTCCAGCTCGTCGGACCGCGGCGCGGCGGGATCGCCAGGGCCTGGGCCAGTCCGTTGGCGACCACCCGGCGGGCCGGGTTGATCGACCCCCAGTTCCGGGTCGGGTGGACGCGGTTGGTCAGCAGGACCGCGATCGAGTTCGACAGCGGGTCCAGCACCAGGCTCGTGCCGGTGAACCCGGTGTGGCCAGCGGTCTTCGGGGAGGTCAGCGCGCCCATGTACCACCGCTGGTCCAGCTCGAAGCCCAGGCCGTGCGCGTTGCCCGGGAAGCCCGGGTTGAAGTCGGTGAGCATCAGCTCGACGGTGTCCGGCCGCAGGATGCGCGCGGACCCGTACCGGCCGCCGTTGAGGATCGCCTGGCCCAGGGTCGCCAGCTCCCGCGCGGTGGAGAACATGCCCGCGTGCCCGGCGACGCCGCCCAGCGACCAGGCGTTCTCGTCGTGCACGACACCCCGCACCAGCCCGCGCCCGGTCTGGAACTCGGTGGCGGCGATCCGGTCCAGCTTGGCCGCCGGCGGGTTGTACCCGGTGTCGACCAGGCCGAGCGGGTCGGTGATGCCCTCCTTCACCAGCACGTCGAGCTTCTCGCCGCTCAACCGCTCGGCGAGGACGCCCAGGGTGATCAGGTTCAGGTCGGAGTAGGTGTAGACGGTGCCGGGCTTGTTCTTCGGGGCAACGTCCATGACGGCTTTGATGCGTGTGGGGATGTCCGGGTAGCGCGACCACAGCGGCAGCCACGGCTCCAGCCCCGAGGTGTGGGTGAGCAGCTGGCGGACCGTGATGACGTCCTTGCCGTTGACGCCGAACTCCGGCAGGTAGCGGGCGACTGGCGCGTCCAGCTCGAACGCTCCGCGCTCGTGCAGGCGCATCACCACGATCGACGTGAACAGTTTCGAGATCGAGGCCAGGTCGAAGATCGTGTCGGGTGTCATCGGCACCCGGTCGGCCTCGGGCAGCTCCGTCCCGGCGGCGTCGGCGTACCGGACGGCCCACCCGACCGTCTCGTGCGTGGCCACCACGCCGTCGTGCACCAGCAGCGTCACCGCGCCGGAGAACAGCGGGTGCCCGGTCGCGTCCGGCACGGTGTAGCGCTCGACCTGGTCGAGGGCGGCGCTGATCGGACCCGGATCCAGTCCCACACGCTCCGGTGTACCCGATCGCAGCACGTCGTTCGCCCAGCCGTGCCGCGGCGCGTCGAACCGGCCGCGCAACCCCTGGGCGTCGACGGTCTGGTCGTCGACTGTGTCGGCGTGCGCGGTCGCCAGGGGAGCCGCGGCGATAGCCACGGCCAGCAGGGCGGTCAGTAGGGTGCGCATCGTGGGTCCCCTCACCGGTAGTGGAGGTACGGTCGGCGGAGGCGGGTGAACTCGGCCAGCTCGGCGGACCACGCGCCCACCACCTCGTCGGTGCCCGCGCCCGCGTCGACCATCCGGCGCAGGCGGTCGGAGCCGGTGAGCTTGTCGATCCAGAAGTCCGGCCGCCACGCGAACACCTGCGGGTACCGGGCTTTCGCGGTCACGATCATGGCCACCGCCGCCCGGATCGCGTCGAACTCGCCCGGCGAGGTCACGTGCAGCGCCACCCCGCCGCACGCCTTCCCGACGAACTTGTTGAACGTGGGCGTGAAGTGCGATTCCCGGAACCTCACCCCCGGCAGGCCCAGCGCGTTGAGGTCCTCGGCCCACCGCCAGTCGATGCCGGGCGCGCCCACCGTCTCGAACGGCCGGGTGGTGCCGCGCCCCTCGGACAGCACCGTCCCCTCGAACAGGCACGTCCCGGGGTAGACCAGCGCGGTGTCGCGGGTCGGCATGTTCGGGCTCGGCGGCACCCACGGCAGCCCTGTGTCCAGCGAGTCCCGCTTCCACCCCTTCACCCACACGGTCCGCAACGACACCCGCCCGCCGTCCGACGGCAGGAACTCCCCGTTGAAGAAGGCCGCCAGCTCACCGACCGTCATGCCGTGCTGCTGCACGATCGGCTTCTTGCCCACTCCGGTCGCGTACGCCAGGTCGAGTTGAGGCCCGCGTGCCCACCCGCCGACCGGGTTTGGCCGGTCCAGCACCAGGAACTCGGCGCCGGTCGACGCCGCGGCCTGCATCGCCGTGTACATCGTCCAGATGTAGGTGTAGAACCGCGCGCCCACGTCGGCGATGTCGAACACCACCGTGTCGACACCGGCCTTGGCGAACATCCCGGCGAGCTTGGTGGCCCCGGCGCCGTACGCGTCGTACACCGGCACACCCGTGCGCGGGTCCAGGAAGTCGCCCTCGGACCCGCCCGCCTGCGCGGTGCCCCGGAACCCGTGCTCCGGACCGAACGCCGCGGCCGGGGTGTGGCCCGCGGCGGCCATCGAGTCCACGACGTGCGTCTGGTCCCGGAGCACGCCGGTCGGGTTGGTGACCACGCCGACCTTGCGGCCAGCGAGGACCCGCCACCCGTCCTCGGCCGCCAGTTCGGCGCCGGTGGCGAGCTTCCGGTCCGCGACCGCCGGGGTCGCGGTGGTCAGCACGGGGACCGCCAGCGCGCCCCCGATCAGCAGCTGCCTGCGTCGCACAGCCCTCACCAGCCCAGACCGTGGCCGAACGGGTACGTCGTCGGACCCGGCACGGCCACCGGCAGCTTGCCGGACGGCCGCACGTCGCCGGTGATCACGCGCGCCAACGCCGACATGGACACCGCGCTGTAGGAGTAGGTGGCCAGCCAGTTCGGCGCGGCGGTGTGGGCCACGTCGTACGGGTTCTGCACGGCCACCGCCACCACGGTCTTGCCGGTGGCCAGCAACCTGGTCACCAGCGCCTGCTGCGCGGGCTGCCGGGACAGGGCGTTGGTGAGCACCACGACGAGGTCGGCGCTGCCCGCGGCCTGCACGGCAGCGGCGATCTGTGTCTCTGTCGGAGCGCTGGCGGTGGGCAGTGCTGTGCCGCCGAGGATCCCGGCGAGAGTGCGTGTGGTGGTCTCGCCCCACCCTGTGACCAGCGCGGACGTCGGCTTGGCGGCCAGCGGCAGGTCCCGGTTGCGCACGGCGGTGACCGTGCGGTCGGTGATCGCCTGCGCGGTGGCCAGGTGCTCGGGTGTGCCGATGGCCGAGTCCACCTTGTCCTCGTCGACGAGCGGGCCGGTGAGGATGCCGCGCAGGAACTTCATGCGCAGGATCCGCAGCACGCTCTGGTCGATGCGCTGCTCGGTCAGCTCACCGCTGCGGACGGCGGCGAGCACGCTCTCCACGGCGACGCCCAGGTTCATCGGCATCAGCAGCTGGTCGACGCCCGCCTTCAGCGCCAGCACCGGGATCTCCGCGTCGGAGTGCAGCTGCCGCACGCCCGCCATCTGGAGCGAGTCGGTGATGATCACGCCGTCGTAGCCGAGTTCGCGGCGCAGCAGGTCGAGGGCCGGCTTGGACAGGGTGGCCGGCTCACCGGACGGGTCGATCTTCGGCACCTTGATGTGCGCGGTCATGATCGAGTCGACGCCCGCGTCGACGGCGGCCTTGAACGGCGGCGCGTCCAGCTGCCGCCACTGCTCGACCGTCCGGTCGACCTTCGGCAGGGTGGTGTGGCTGTCCTCGTCGGTGTCGCCGTGGCCGGGGAAGTGCTTGGCGGTGGCGGCGACGCCGTGGCGGGACAGGAACCGCTGCTGGTAGCCGCGGACCTGGGCGGCGGCGAGTTCGGCGGCCAGCGCCGGGTCGCCGGAGTAGGAGCGGACGCCGATCACCGGGTTGGCCGGGTTGGAGTTGACGTCCGCGTCCGGCGCGAAGTTCTGGTTGACGCCCATCGCCCGAAGTTCACGCGCGGTGATGGCGGCGGCCCGTTCGGCGTCGGCGGCGCTGCGGCCCGCGCCGAGGGCCATGTTGCCGGGGAACTGGGTGGCGGGCGTGCCGATGCGGGTGACGATGCCCATCTCCTGGTCCGTGGCGATGGCCAGCGGGATGCGGCTCGCGCGCTGGAGGCCGTTGGAGAGGCGGGCGATCTGGCGCGGGGTGTCGATGTTGTCGCGGCTGGAGTTGTTGAAGTAGATGACGCCGCCGGGCTGGTACTTCGCGACCACCTCGGCGGGCGTGTCGACGCCGAAGTCCTTCTGGTTGTTCGGGTGGGCCTCGTCGGGCGCCTGGCCGTTGAGGTGGGTGACGAACAGCTGGCCCACCTTCTGCTCCAGGGTCAGCCCGCGCAGGAGCGCGCCGACGGACTGCGCCTGGGCCGGATCGGCGGTCGCCGGCGGCACGACGAGGGTCGCCGCCGCCAGGGCGGCGAGCGCGAGCGGTCGGAGCACGGTGGCCTCCCCACTTCTGGCAATCTTCCACCAACAGGTGGACGCATGCGGAAAGTTACTCACGTCACAGGGACGGGTCAACGGGTTGCGCTGCGTGGCCATCATGCGGAGGGGCACCGACAAAAACCGGCCCCCGGCGAGTCACTCGATCGGGGGTTCTTGGCGTAGAAACAGGCCGTGGCCCCTCCCGGAGGAGAGGCCACGGCCGGCGGCGCGGGCTTTCGAGTTACCAAGCGTGCAACTCGTGTCGTACAACCCTGGCCTCGGCGTCCGGCGTCCCGATACGCAGGCCCTAGACGACAAGCCTCCCGCGGCGTGCTGCGCGTGGGTGCTCGAAGTCCGCGCACGGAGCCCTGTCGGGGAGAACGGTGCTTCTCTTCTGCTCCGTCCCTGGCCGACCCGAGGTCCGCACTTCCTTTGTAATCCGTGTTCGCCGCCACATCAAGGGCTCGATGGGGTGCACCGGTCAAGCCACCGAAAGTAGCGGATCTTCTTGTCTGACAGCGTTTTCGAACCGGACAGCATGGTCGGTACCGCTGTACGGGGCACTCGGGGGTGAATCAGCTCCGACGACGCCGGCGCAAGCCGTACCAGGCCACGCCCGCGGCCGTCGCCGCGCCCAACCCGATCGCGGTCACGGCGACCGCCGTGCCCGAGGGCCGGGGGATGCGGGCGCGCAGCGACACGGGGTCGGAGAAGGTCAGGACCGGCCAGCCGCGCTGGGCGGCGACCTTGCGCAGCGCGCGGTCCGGGTTGACCACCGTGGGGTGGCCGACGGCCTCCAGCAGCGGGAGGTCGGTGATCGAGTCCGAATACGCGTAGCAGCGGGTGAGGTCGTAGTCGTGCTCCTCGGCGAGCTGCTTGGCGGCGACCGCCTTGTTCTCGCCCGCGCAGTAGAAGTCGACATCGCCCGAGTAGCGGCCGTCCGTGACGACCATCCGGGTGCCCACGCTGTGCGTCGCGCCGACCATTGTGGAGATGGGTGCGACCAGTTCCTCTCCGGACGCGGAGACGACGACCACGTCGTGGCCTTCGGTCTTGTGGTCGCTGATGAGCTGCGTGGCTTCCTTGTAGACCAAGGGGTCGACGATGTCGTGCAGGGTCTCGTCCACGATCGAGCGAACCTGCTCGACGTCCCAGCCCGCGCACAGCGCGGTGATGTGCGAGCGCATCCGGTCCATCTGGTCGGCGTCGGCGCCGGCCAGCATGAAGACGAACTGCGCGTAGGCGCTTTTCAGCACCGCACGCCGGTTGATCAAACCCTCTTGGAAGAAGGGTCGGCTGAACGCCAGCGTGCTCGACTTGGCGATGACCGTCTTGTCCAGGTCGAAGAACGCGGCGACTCGGCTGCCTTCGGTGGCGTCCTCGGTCACGGCACCAGCTTAAGGGCGCGTCCGACCGGGTGGTCGGCCACCATCGTTCGCCGGTTTACGAACCTGACGTGGTGGCGGTCTACCGAATTTCTCGTGTCCCTCTAACGGAAGACACGCAAGACCCTGTCCCGTGGGGATACAGTAGACGGGTCCGGCGCGACCGGACGGGTTCAGTCCGACCCCCCGGGACTGAACCATCGACGACCCCCGTCCCTCCCCCCTGGCGGGGGTCGTCCCATGTCCGGGGTCGGTTCCAAGATCCTTTCCGCTGTACCTCCGCCCTGTTCCGGGCGTCTTCCGCGACTTCGTGCGCGCCTTCCCCTCGGCGGCTCCGATTCCGCAACCGTGCGGCTCTGGAGTTGTCCACAGGCCTCCAGTTGTCCACAGATCGAGCAACCGGCGTTGTGGCCTTGCTCACCGGTCGGGACCTTGGACCGAGCACGAACCCGTGCCGGACCGAGGAGGAGCTGTGCAGCGAGTGGTGGCCCTGGTGGCCGAGCCGGAACTGCTGGACGAGGTGTTGCAGGCCGCCGCCGTGGCGGGGTGCGAGGTGGAGCGGGTGGCCGACGTGTCCGCCCTGCGCGGGCACTGGAACACCGCCCCGGCGATCGTCCTGGACGCGGAGGGCGCGCGGGCGTGCGCCTTCGAAGCCTTGCCGAGACGGCCGGGCGTGCTCCTGGTGTCCACCGGGCCGCCTGACCCAACCGTCTGGCCGTGCGCGGTCGAGTTGGGTGTGGAGCGGGTGATCGACGTGTCCGCCGGGCCGGACGCGTTGCGCACGGCCTTGGCGGACCTGGTCGAGACACCGCGGGACGGCGGGCGGGTGCTGGCCGTGCTTGGCGGCTGCGGCGGCGCGGGCGCGTCCGTGCTGGCCGCCGCCGTGGGGCAGGCGGTGCTGCACCGGGGTGGCCGGGCGTTGTTGGTGGACTGCGACCCGTTGGGCGGCGGGCTGGACCTGGCGCTGGGTGCGGAGTCGGAGTCGGGCGTGCGCTGGCCCGACGTCGCGTTGAGCGGGGGCAGGGTGCCCGCGTCCGCGCTGCGCACGGCCTTGCCGGGCCTGACCCGCGCCGGCGGCACTTTGTCCTTCTTGTCGTGTTCCCGCAACGGTCCTGGGCCGGCGCCGCAGGCGGTGGCGGCCGTGGTCGAGGCGGGTCGTCGGTCGGGCGAGACGGTGGTCTGCGACGTTCCGCGCCAACTGCCGCCCGCCGCTCGCGCGGCTCTCGACCGCGCCGACCTGGCGGTCCTGGTCGTGCCGGCGGAGGTCCGCGCGTGCGCGGCGGCCAGGCGCGTCGCCGACCAGGTCGTGGAACGCGGGGTGACCCTGCACGCGGTGGTCCGCACGCCCGCGCCGGGCGGCATCCGTCCGGCGGAGGTGGCGGAGGCGGTGGGCGTGCCGCTGCTCGCGACCATGCGCCCCGAGCCGCGCCTGCCGACAGCCCTGGATCAGGGCCGTTTCCCGATGAGGACACGCGGGCCGCTGGCGAAGGCGGCGCGTGAGGTCTTGGCGGCCTTGGAGGCGAGTCCGTTGCGGCACAACGACGTCCGGGTCGTCTCGCACGCTGGCGGAGGTGGGTGATGAGCGACCTCGTGGAGCGGGTTCGGCAGCGGTTGGCCGATGGGCGCGCGGAGTTGTCGTCGGCGTCCGTCGCCGCCGCCGTGCGGGGCGAGGCCGGGGGTGTCGTCAGCGACGAGGACGTCCAACGGGCGTTGACGGCGCTGCGGCGCGAGTTCGTCGGCGCCGGCGTGCTGGAGCCGTTGCTGCGCGACCCCGGGACGACCGACGTGCTGGTCACGGCACCGGACCAGGTGTGGGTGGACGGGGACGGCGGGCTGCGGCGGACAGAAGTGGTGTTCACCGACGAGACAGCGGTGCGGAGGTTGGCGCAGCGGTTGGCCGTGGCGGCCGGGCGGCGGTTGGACGACGCCGTGCCGTACGTCGACGGGTGGCTGCCGGGAGCGGTGCGGCTGCACGCGGTGTTGCCGCCGATCGTGCCCTCGACGTGCCTGTCGCTGCGGGTGTTGCGGCCGGCGAGCCACGACCTGGCGGCGTTAAGCGAGCGCGGGACGTTCGACGCGGCCACGGCCGAGGTGCTGCGGGCGGTGGTGCGGGCGCGGCTGGCGTTCCTGGTGGTCGGCGGCACCGGGTCGGGCAAGACGACCCTGCTGGCGGCGTTGCTCGGGTGCGTGCCGCACGACCAGCGGATCGTGTGCGTCGAGGACGCCGGTGAGCTGGAGCCGGACCACCCGCAGTTCGTGCGGCTGCTGGCGCGCGGCGCGAACGTCGAGGGCGCGGGCCGGGTCACGGTGCGGGACCTGGTCCGGCAGGCGCTGCGCATGCGGCCGGACCGGATCGTGGTCGGCGAGGTGCGGGGTGCGGAGGTGGTGGACCTGCTCACCGCCTTCAACACCGGCCACGACGGCGGCGCGGGAACGCTGCACGCCAACTCGCCCGCCGAGGTGCCCGCGCGGCTGGAGGCGTTGGCGGCATTGGGCGGCCTGGACCGGCGGGCCGCGCACAGCCAGGTCGCGGCGGCGGTGAAGGTCGTGCTCCACATGCGGCGGGAGGCCGACGGCTCGCGGCGGCTGGCCGAGATCGGGGTGTTCGAGCGCAAGCACGACGTGCTGGAGGTCAGGCCCGCTTGGCGGCGGGGTGAGGGCTGGCACCCGGCGGGCGTCGGGCTCAGGGGATTGGTGGCCCGGTCATGACCTTTCTCTTGATCGCCTTGGCGTTGTTGACCGCACCACCTCGCACAGCCCGTCGCCGACTCCGCGCCCTGCGCGGGTCGCCGACTCGCTGGAGCACAGCGGATGTTCCGCTGCCGCGGGACATCCGGCGGTGGGTCCCGCGGCCGGTGCGGGGGCCGGTGGCTGTGGGGTTCGGGGCTGTGGGGTTCGGGGCGGTGGCCGGGTTGCTGCTCGGTGTTGGTGGCGTCATCGCCGGGGCGTTGCTCGGGCTGACCCTGTGGAAGTTGCACGTCGATCGACGGAAGGAGCGTGTGGAACGGGCGGCCCGGCAGGCGATCGCGGAAGGACTGGCGGCGTTCGTGGCCGAGTTGCGATCAGGGGTTGACCCCTCGCGGGCGGCGCTCGGTGCAGCGGAGGATGCCGAGCCTCCGGCCGCGGAGGTGTTCGCGACCGTCGCGGCCACGGCCCGGCGTGGTGGTGATGTCGAGAAAGCGTTAGCGGGCAACGAGAACGCGCACACCGGGGTCCGGCAGCTCGCTCGGGCGTGGCGGTTGTCCGGTGACCACGGGGTGCCGCTCGCCGACGTCCTGGAGGCCGTGCGCGACGACCTCCGGCGGCGGGCTCGGTTCGCGCGCCACGTGCACGCCCGGATGGCCGGTCCGCGCGCGAGTGCGGCGGTGTTGGCGGCGTTGCCGGTGCTCGGTGTCCTGTTGGGTGAGCTGACCGGCTCGCACCCGCTGGGCGTCCTGACCGGCAGCGGTGCTGGGCAGGTGCTGCTGGTGGTCGGGGTGGCGCTGGTGTGCGCCGGCCTGCGGTGGAGCGCGCACCTCACCAAGGAGGTGATGGCGTGACGTTCTTCCTGCTGGCGGTGGCACTCCTGCTGCACCCCGGCAGACCGAGCCCGATCACTCGGCTGAGACCCCGGCCCGAACGGGTCCGGGCGCCGACCCGACTACCGCCGGACCCGTTCGCGCTGCCCACCGCCTGGGACCTGTTGGCTGCGGCCCTGCGGTCGGGGCTCCCGGTGGCGACGGCGGTGGCGGCGGTGCTGCCCGGTGTCCCGCCCGAACCCGCCGGGCGTCTGCGCACCGTCGGCGACCTGCTGCGGCTGGGTGCCGACCCGGTGACGGCTTGGGCGCCGGCGCTGGACCACCCCGACACCGCGCCGCTGGCCCGTGCGGCACGGCGCAGTGCCCGCTCGGGTGCGGCGTTGGCCAGTGCCGTGGCCGACCTGGCGGCGGACCTGCGTGCGCGGGCGACGGACCAGGCCGAAGCACGGGCGCAGCGGGCCGCTGTGCTGGTGGCGGGTCCGTTGGCGCTGTGCTTCCTGCCCGCCTTCCTGTGCCTGGGTGTCGTGCCCGTGGTGCTCGGGTTGGCGGGGCAGGTGACCGCCGGTTGGTGATTGTCCACTATAGACAAAGGAGAGGGATGTGTTGAACGACAAGGGAATGACTACCGCCGAGTACGCCATCGGGACGCTCGCCGCCGCCGGACTGGCGACGGTGCTGCTGGTGGTGTTGAAGGGTGACTGGGTGATGGGTCTGTTGCAGGGGTTGCTGCAAAAGGCCTTCACGGCGGGGACGTGACGGCCGGCGATCGGGGCGCGGCGACCGTCGAGGCCGCGTTGGCGGTGTGCGGCCTGGTGGCCGTGTTGGTGCTCGGGGTGGAGGCCGTCATGGCGGTCGTCGCGCAGATCCGGTGCACCGACGCGGCGCGGGAGGCCGCCCGCCTGGTCGCGCGTGGTGAGGACGGGCGGGTCGGTGCGGTGGTGGAGGCCATCGCGCCGGCCGGGGCCGTGCTCGTGGTGCGGAAGGAGGGGGACACGGCGTCGGTGGAGGTGTCGGCGGCCGGGCGGTTGATCGACGTGCGGGCCAGTGCTTTCGCCGTCGTCGAGCCGGGCGCTGGGTGAGGGTGACCGCGAGGGAGAGGTGAAGGCGTGTGCGGGGTGACCGAGGGGATGGAGGCGTGTGCGGGGTGACCGAGGGGGTGGAGGGGTGTGCGGGGTGATCGGGGGGGGTGAAGGGGTGTGCGGGGTGATCGCGGGAGCGTGACGGTGTTGGGGGTGGCGGTGATCGCGGTGGTGTTGGTGGCTGTCGCGGTCGGGATCGAGGTGGGGCGGGCGGTGGTGGTCCGGCACCGGGTGGCGGCTGCGGCCGATCTCGCGGCGGTCGGGGCGGCCTCGTACGCGCTCGACGGGGAGTGGGTGGCGTGCGGGAAGGCGGCGCTCGTCTCCGAGCGGATGGGGGTCGAACTGGTCGAGTGCGAGGTGGTCGGGCTGGAGGCGCGGGTCGTCGTGCGCGGTCCGGTGCTGGCCTTCGGTGCGCCCAGCGCGCGGGCCCGCGCTGGTCCGGGTGAACCGGCACCACCGTTCGACGCGACGAACGGTCGTCCTCCGGCGGTGAGCGGACTCACACACCGCGCCATTGCGGATTGGCGGGCGGCCACCGGGGACCTCGGCGTTCTGTCGGTCGGTGGGTCGCACGGCGTTCGCCGTTCCGTACCTACCAGTTGTCGACCGGGGGTTACCAGAAGTGCCTGCCATGACGTTAGTTCAAGTGGCGGCACCGACGCGGTGTCGAAAAACACCCGACACTGTGTCGTGGTCCGAGGAGGCGAACGGAAGATGGAGTGGTCGGATAGCTGGCGCGGGGCCTTCCGCATCGAGCTGCGCGCGGAGGCGGTCAACCTCGCGTGGCACGGGTGGCCCGTGTTGCCGGGCACCTATCCGGCGGGTGCGCAGTGGGCCGGTCGCGAGGGCGTCGAGCAGGACGGCCCCGTCCCGGTGCACCGCGACTGGGAGGAGCGCATCGGCACCAAGGCCGAGCAGGTGGCCACGTGGTGGGCCGGTCGCTCCTACAGCATCCTGCTGGCCACCGGGCACGGCGTGGACGCCATCGAGGTCGGAGCCGACCTCGGCCGGCGGGCCGCCGTGGCGCTGCGGGCCACCGGGATCCCGGTGCCCATCGTCGCCACCCCCTCGGGCCGCTGGATGTTCCTGGTCACCACCGGCCAGGCGCTGCGCGCCGACTGGGTCGCCGAGCACGACGTCCACCACTACGGCAGGGGCGAGTACGTGCCGCTGCCGCCGACCCCCTTCCAGCACGGTGTCGTGCACTGGCGGGTCAAGCCGCAGATCTGCGCCTGGCAGCTCCCGCAGCCGGGTGTGGTGCAGGACGCGCTGACCGAGGCCGTCCACGCGCCCGCCGACTACGGCCTGCTCACCGCCGACCGGGCCTGACGGGCCGCGGCCGATCGCCGGGCCGCTTCGCGGACGCGACCGATCGCCAGCCGCTTCGCGCGGGCGAGGCCGATCGGTCGGCCTCCGACGGGTGGAAGCCGATCGGTTCGGCCGGCGGGCCGGTGCCCGGCGACCTCGGAGGTCGGGCAGCGGCTCGGTTCGAAAGTGGCGGGTGTGGGGCTGGTGCCACAGTCCCGGACCCGCCCGCCGGCCCGGCGGTCGAGGCTTCCCCGTCCCTTCGAGTCCTATCCCTTCGAGCCGGCCGTGCTGGGCGTCGTGGATTTCGCCCCGACGATCCCGAGCACGACGTCCAGCACGGCCAACCCGCCCGCCTTGTCCAGCGGATCGTTGCCGTTCCCGCACTTCGGCGACTGCACGCAGGACGGGCATCCGGCCGGGCACGTGCAAGCAGCGATGGCCTCCCTCGTAGCGGCCAACCACGGGACCACCGCGGCGTAGCCGCGGTCGGCGAATCCGGCACCACCCGGATGACCGTCGTGCACGAACACCGTCGCCTCCCCGGTGTCCTGGTGCAGCGCGGTCGACACGCCGCCGATGTCCCAGCGGTCGCACGTTGCGAACAGGGGTAGCAGGCCGATCGCCGCGTGCTCGGCGGCGTGTAGTGCGCCGGGGACGCGCGCCGGTTCCAGACCGGCGCCCCCCGGCGCACTACCCAACAGGTCCGCGTCGACCGTGTACCAGACCGCCCGGGTCAGCAGCGTCTGCGTGGGCAGGTCCAGCGGTACCGCGTCGATCACCTGGCCGGACGGCAGTTTCCGCAGGTAGCCGACCACCTGCGAAGTCACCTCGACCTCGCCCAACGCGACGGTGACACCGTCGAAGACGCGCGACTCCAAGGTCCGCACCACGGTGATGTCCTTGGTGTCCCGAGCGGTGGTCGACCACTCCGGCTTCTCCGCGTGCACCAAGGCGATGCCGCTCTCCAGGTCCAAGCGGTCCACCACGTACGACTCGCCCTGGTGCAGGTACACCGCGCCGTCGTGCACGGTCCAGCACGCCGAGCCCGGGTCGACGGTGCCGAGCATCCGGCCCGAGTCGCCCTCCACCACCACGACCTGCTCGCCGCCCGACCCCCGGATGTCCACCTCGCCGTGCGGCCGGTCGTGGGACGTCCAGTACCACCCGTTCGGCCTACGCCGGAGCACCTTCCGGGCGACCATGTCGTCCAGCACCGCCACCGCCGCCTCACCGCCGAACGGGCCGAGCGAGTCCGGGGTCAACGGCAGTTCCGCCGCCGCGCACGCCAGGTGCGGCTCCAGCACGTACGGGTTGGACGGGTCCAGCACGGTCGCCTCGACGGGCCGGTCCAGCACGGCCGCCGGGTTGTGCACGAGGTAGGTGTCCAGCGGGTCGTCGCGCGCCACGAACACCACCAGCGCGTCGGTGTCCCCGGTCCGCCCGGCCCGTCCCGCCTGCTGCCAGAACGACGCCAAGGTGCCGGGGAAGCCCGCGACCACCACGGCATCCAAGCCGACGATGTCCACGCCCAGCTCCAACGCGTTGGTGGACGCCACCCCCAGCAGCTCACCGGACGACAACGCGCGCTCCAACGCCCGCCGCTCCTCCGGCAGGTAACCCCCGCGGTAGGCCGCCACCCGCGCCGACAGCTCCGGGTCGACCTCCGCCAACTGCCGCCGTGCCCCGATCGCGGTCAACTCCGCCCCGATCCGGGACCGCACGAACGCCAGCGACCGCGCGCCCTCGACCACCAGGTCCGCCAGGATCCGGGCCGTCTCCGCACCCGCCGACCGCCGCACCGGAGCACCGTTCTCGCCGGTCAACTCCTCCAGCAGCGGCGGTTCCCATAGCGCGACCGTCCGCGCGGACCGGGGCGAGCCGTCCTCCGTCACCGCCGCGCACGGCACCCCGGCCAGGCGGGATGCCGAAGTCGCCGGGTCCGCCACCGTCGCCGACGCCAGCACGAACACCGGGTCGGCCCCGTACCGCTGCGCCACCCGCCGCAGCCGGCGCAGCAGCAGCGCCACGTGCGAACCGAAAACTCCCCGGTACGAGTGACATTCATCCACCACGACGAAGGAAAGCCGGCGGAAGAACCGGATCCACCGCGAGTGGTTCGGCAACACACCCCGGTGCAGCATGTCGGGGTTGGTGAACACCCAATTGGCGTGCGCCCGAACCCAGTCGCGTTCCGCCATCGGCGTGTCCCCGTCGAACGACGCGGCCCGCACCCCGGGCACTCCCAGCGCCTCCACCGACCGGAGTTGGTCCGCGCCCAAAGCCTTCGTGGGGGACAGGTACAGAGCTGTTGCCTTCGGATCGCTGTGAACAGCCGACAACACCGGCAATTGGTACGCCAACGACTTCCCCGAAGCGGTGCCGGTCGCCAGCACGACGTGCTTGCCGTCCCACGCCAGCGACGCCGCTTCGGCCTGGTGCCGCCACGGTTCCGCGACCCCTCGGTCCACCAGCGCCTTTACCACATCCGGCGCGGCCCACGACGGCCAGTCGACGGTGTCGGCGGGCCGTCGTGGCAGGTCGGCGGTGTGCGTGAGGGGCGATTCCCCGACCGGAACTCCGGCGAGGACCCGATCGAGCAGTCGTCGTGCCTGGTTCGCCACAAGGCGCAGCTTCGCACACCCCACCGACATCACGGTTGCTTCCTGCGTGGATAACGGTGTGTGCACGGATCGGGACGCGGTGTCAGAAGCTTGCGCGCTATGAATAGACTCCGCCGCTATCGCATCCAATGAGGGATGCGTCACGTTGTGACGGGGCCGACACCTGCTTGGCCCGGTCGCGGCGCGGTGCTTCCCGCCGTTGGGCTTGGAACACTCACCAGGAGGACGGATGTCCCGGCAATTCCTCGCGGAGGGCCTCGAGCTCTCCGGAGGTGACCAGGGCCTAGTCGCCGTGGTCGCCGTGGTCGCCCTGGCTGCCCTAGCCGTTGGTTACTTGCTTCTTCGGGAGGTGCTGGCCGCCGGCCAGGGCACCGCGAAGATGCAGGACATCGCCAAGGCGGTTCAAGAGGGCGCAGCGGCTTACCTCAACCGGCAGTTCCGCACGCTCGGCATCTTCGTCGTGATCGTGTTCGCGCTGCTGTTCCTGCTCCCCGCTGAGGACACCGGGGAACGCATCGGCAGGTCGCTGTTCTTCATCGTGGGCGCGGCGTTCTCCGCCGTGATCGGCTACCTCGGCATGTGGCTGTCCACCCGCGCGAACGTGCGCGTGGCCGCGGCGGCGAAGGAGACGGGTGGCCGCGAGAAGGCCATGCGCATCGCCTTCCGCACCGGCGGCGTGGTCGGCATGTTCACCGTCGGCCTCGGCCTGTTCGGCGCGGCGCTGGTGGTGCTGGTCTACACCGGTCAGGCCCCGAAGGTGCTGGAGGGCTTCGGGTTCGGCGCGGCGCTGCTCGCGATGTTCATGCGGGTCGGCGGCGGCATCTTCACCAAGGCGGCGGACGTCGGCGCGGACCTCGTCGGCAAGGTGGAGCAGAACATCCCCGAGGACGACCCGCGCAACGCGGCGACCATCGCGGACAACGTCGGCGACAACGTGGGCGACTGCGCCGGTATGGCGGCCGACCTGTTCGAGTCCTACGCGGTCACCCTGGTCGCGTCGCTGATCCTGGGCACCGCCGCGTTCGGCGCGCAGGGCCTGCTGTTCCCGCTGATCGTCCCGGCGATCGGCGTGCTCACGGCGGTCATCGGCGTCTACATCACCAGCGCCCGCGCCGGTGAGAACGGCCTCACGGCGATCAACCGCTCGTTCTACATCTCGGCGGTCATCTCGGCCGTCCTGTGCACGGTGGCGGCGTTCGTCTACCTGCCCAGCTCGTTCGGCGAGCTGGACGGCGTGTCCGACGCGATCAAGTCCACCTCGGGCAACCCGGCGCTGATCGCGGCCATCGCGGTGATCATCGGCATCGTGCTGGCGGGCGTCATCCTGTGGCTGACCGGCTACTTCACCGGCACCGAGCACAAGCCGGTCAAGGACGTCGGCAAGACCTCGCTGACCGGCGCGGCCACCGTGATCCTGTCCGGCATCTCGGTCGGCTTCGAGTCGGCGGTCTACACGGCGCTGGTCATCGGCGGCGCGGTGTACGGCGCGTTCCTGCTGTCCGGTTCGGTGGTCGTGGCGCTGTTCGCGGTGGCCCTGGCCGGCTGCGGCCTGCTGACCACGGTCGGCGTCATCGTCGCGATGGACACCTTCGGCCCGGTCTCGGACAACGCGCAGGGCATCGCCGAGATGTCCGGCGACGTGGACGGCGAGGGCGCGCAGATCCTCACCGAGCTGGACGCGGTGGGCAACACCACCAAGGCCATCACCAAGGGCATCGCGATCGCCACCGCCGTGCTGGCGGCGACCGCGCTGTTCGGCTCCTACCGGGACGCCATCGAGCAGGCCCTGGCGGAGGTCAAGGTCGGCCTGGAGGGCCTGCCGGTGTCCTTCTCCAACCTGGTGTTCTCGCCGAACGTGCTGGTCGGCGTCACCATCGGCGCGGCCGTGGTGTTCATGTTCTCCGGTCTCGCGGTCAACGCGGTGACGCGGGCGGCGGGCGCGATCGTGTTCGAGGTGCGTCGCCAGTTCCGCGAGAACCCGGGCATCATGGACGGCTCGGTCAAGCCGGAGTACGGCAAGGTCGTCGACATCTGCACCAAGGACTCGCTGCGCGAGCTGGCCACGCCGGGTCTGCTGGCGGTCATGGCCCCGATCGCGGTCGGGTTCGGCCTCGGCGTCGGCCCGCTGGCGGGTTACCTGGCGGGCGCGATCGCGACCGGCACCCTGATGGCGATCTTCCTGGCCAACTCCGGTGGCGCCTGGGACAACGCGAAGAAGCTGGTCGAGGACGGTCACCACGGCGGCAAGGGCTCCGACGCCCACGCGGCCACCGTCATCGGCGACACCGTCGGCGACCCGTTCAAGGACACCGCCGGTCCGGCCATCAACCCGCTGATCAAGGTGATGAACCTGGTGTCGGTGCTGATCGCGCCGGCCATCGTCACCTTCTCGGTGGGCGAGTCGGCGTCGGCGGGGGTCCGGTACTCCATCGCCATCGTGGCCGCCGTGGTCATCGTGGCGGCGGTCGTGGTGTCGAAGCGGCGCGGCACGGCCATCGCCGAGTCGCCCGCGGAGGCCAAGGTCTCCAACGGCGCGGCCTGACGGTTTCGACCCGGAGCGGGCGTCCCCACGCGGGGGCGCCCGCTTCGGCGTGTGGAGGTGTGGTTGCGTGGGCACACTGGACAGGCCCGTGTTGGGAAGGAAGTGGACGTGATGAGGTTCCGCCTGGTCGTGGTGACCGCTGCCGCGCTGGTGGCGGCGGGGTGCTCGTCGGACGGCGGCTCGCCCGAGTCCACGTCGACGTCCTCGCCCTCCGCGGACGCCGTCGCCTGGATGGACAAGGTGTGCTCCGCCTCCGCGTCGTTCGTCTCGGTGGAGAAGACGCCGCCCAAGCTCGACGCCAACGACCCGGCCAAGCTCAAGGCCGACATGAGCGCCTACATGGGGCAGCTCGCGGACGCGTTCAACAAGACGGCGTCGCAGTTGAAGGAGGTCGGGCCGTCGCCGGTCGCGGGTGGTGACGAGCAGGTGGCCAAGATGGCCGAGACGTTCGGCGGCATCGGCAAGTCGTTCAGCGACGCCAAGGCGGCGGTGGACGCCGCGGACGCCAACGACCCCGTGGGCGGCCTCCAGGCGGCCGGTGACGCCATCGCGCGCCTGGACCAGTTCGTGGAGCCCTTGAAGGCGCTGGAGGCCACGCCGGAGCTGCGTGAGGCCGCGGAACAGGCCACGTCGTGCCAGAGCCTGCGCACCCTGCGGCCCTCCGACGTCCCCGCGCCGACATCGTGAGGGAGTAGGTTGCGGCCCGTCACATCGCCGACTTCGGGGGGAACCCTCGTGAAGAAGACCATCGCCGTGGCCGGTGCGCTAGCGGCGGTCCTGGTGACCGGCGCGTGCTCCGGCTCGGGTTCGAGCGGTTCCTCCTCGGCCCCGACGACCACGACCACCACCAGCGCCGCCGCCACGGCGGACCCGGTGAAGTGGGCCGGCACGTTCTGCGCGGGCATCACGCCGACCGCCGAGGCCATCGTCGAGCTGCTGAAGACCGTGCTCAGCGGCCAGTCCGACCCGGCCGCGCAGAAGGCCGCGCTGATGGCCTACGCCGAGAAGGGCGGCAAGGCGCTGTCCGACGCGGCGAAGGAGCTGGAGGACCTGGGCGCGCCGACGGAGAAGACGAAGGCCGCGCACGACGAGGTGGTGAAGTCGTTCACCGACGCGGGCGACAAGCTCCAGGCGGCGGCCGTCGAGCTGGCCAAGCTCGACCCGAACGACCCCGAGTTCGCGACCAAGCTCGAGCAGCTGGGCGGGGACGAGGCGGACCCGAGCAAGCTCCAGGCGCAGGTCGACAAGCTGCGGAACGACCCGGAGCTGAGCCAGGCGTTCCAGAAGGCGCCGGAGTGCGTGGAAATGGCCGAGAAGCTCAAGGGCCTGGGCGGCTGACCGCGAGGCGCTGATCGAACACAGCGAGGCCGCGTCGGCTTGTCACGCAGCCTTTCCCGCCGATCAGCTTTTCCGATCGGCGGGAAAGGCTGCGTGACAAGCCGACTTTCAGGCGGCCTCGCCGCCGCGACGGAGTCGCGGCAATCCAACACAGCTTCCACCTAAAGATCGCCCGGTCGAGGCTAGTCCGTCATCGAACGTGTGTTCTAGGCTGCGCGGTCGTGGGGCAACTGTCCTTCTTCTCGGCCGAGGCGCGGCAGCCCTGTGTCGCGGACCTGGCCGGCCTGCTCTGCGGGCCGGGCCGGGCCGTGGGCTTCGCGCGGGGTCGGGCCGCGCGGATCGCCGTGCCGCTGGACGAGCGGTGGCGGGGGTCCGCGCTGGTCGCGGCGCTGGCCGAGCGGGGGGTGCAGGCCCGGGTGGAGCTGGTGCCGCCCGAGGAGCCCGAACCCGTCGACGTGACGGAAGAGACTGAACCGGTCGAGGTGGAGCCGCCGCCGGACGTGTGGGAGGTCGCCACGCCGTTCCGGACAGACCTCACCGGGTTGGCCGCGCTGTGGGGCGAGGGCGACGCCAAACTCGTGCCCCCGGATTTCACCCTCCACGGTGGGGTACTCCGGATGTGGGCGCTCGCGTCGGGCCGTTGGGCCGAGTCCGGGTACGTGCTCGGGCTGGACCCGCACGCCCCCGACACGCACGAACCGCTGCAAAAGGCGTTGGCGTCCTCGGGGCTGCCGACCACACTGCTCAAGTCCGGCGGCCCGGCGCTGCGGGTCGTGGGCAGGCGGCGGTTGGAGCGCCTCGCGGAGCTGGTCGGGCGGGCCCCGCGCGGGGTCGGCGAACGGACGTGGCCCGCCGCGTAGCGGTCCTCCTGCCGGGCGATCGGGCACAGTTGTGTCACCCTGTCCCGACCGGGGCTGCCCCGGCGGCGACACAGGACAGTGCACACTGGCGGGTCGGGACACAGTGTTCGGAGAGAGCGGGACGGCGTGGCTGGATCGACACGGGCGAGGAAGACCAACGGGGACTCGGCAGGCGGCAATCGGCGGTTGGTGATCGTCGAGTCGCCCGCCAAGGCGCGCAAGATCGCGTCGTACCTCGGCAACGGCTTCGTCGTGGAGTCATCCAAGGGACACATCCGCGACCTGCCCCGCGGCGCGGCCGACGTGCCCGCGAAGTACAAGGGCCAGCCGTGGGCGCGCCTGGGTGTGGACGTCGACCACGACTTCGAGCCCCTCTACGTGGTGACGCCGGACAAGAAGTCGACCGTCGCGGAGCTGAAGGAGCTGCTCAAGGACGTCGACGAGCTCTACCTCGCGACAGACGGTGACCGCGAGGGCGAGGCCATCGCGTGGCACCTGCTGGACACCCTGAAGCCGAAGGTCCCGGTCCGGCGGATGGTGTTCCACGAGATCACCGAGCCCGCGATCCGCGCCGCCGCCGCCAACCCCCGCGACCTGGACCAGGACCTGGTCGACGCCCAGGAGACCCGCCGCATCCTGGACCGCCTCTACGGCTACGAGGTCAGCCCCGTGCTGTGGAAGAAGGTCATGCCGAAGCTCTCGGCGGGCCGCGTGCAGTCCGTGGCGACCCGGATCGTGGTCGAGCGCGAGCGCGAGCGGATGAAGTTCGTCACCGCCTCGTACTGGGACGTCTCGGCGGTCATGGACGCCGGCGCGGACGCTACCCCGCGCACGTTCGGCGCCCGCATGGTCGCCGTGGACGGGGTCCGCCTCGCCGCCGGCCGCGACTTCGGCCCGGACGGCCGCCTCAAGGACGGCGCCGAGGTCCGTGTGCTGGACGAGGCGCACGCCCGCGCGATCGCGAACGGCCTGGTCAACGCGGCGATGAAGGTCGCCTCCGTCGAGGAGAAGCCGTACACGCGCAAGCCGTACGCGCCGTTCATGACCTCCACGCTCCAGCAGGAAGCGGGCCGCAAGCTGCGCTTCTCCGCCGACCGCACCATGCGCACGGCGCAGAAGCTGTACGAGAACGGCTACATCACCTACATGCGCACCGACAGCACCACGCTGTCGGAGACGGCCATCGCCGCCGCCCGCGCGCAGGCCACCGAGCTGTACGGCAGCCAGTACGTCTCCAAGGAGCCGCGCCAGTACAACCGGAAGGTCAAGAACGCCCAGGAGGCGCACGAGGCCATCCGCCCGGCCGGCGAGGTGTTCCGCACCCCCGGCCAGGTGGCCCGCGAGCTGGACTCCGACGAGTTCAAGCTCTACGAGCTGATCTGGCAGCGCACTATCGCCTCCCAGATGGCCGACGCGCGCGGCAACACCACCAGCATCCGGATCACCGGCCGCACGACCGGTGGTGAAGAGGTCACCTTCGCCGCGTCCGGCCGCACCATCACCTTCGCGGGCTTCCTGAAGGCCTACGTCGAGACGGTGGACGCCGAGGCCGGTGGCGAGTCCGACGACGCCGAGTCGCGGCTGCCGCAGCTGGTCAAGGACCAGCCGCTGACCGCGGTCGAGCTGTCCGCCGACGGCCACTCCACGTCACCCCCGCCGCGGTTCACCGAAGCCAGCCTGATCAAGACGATGGAAGAGCTGGGCATCGGGCGGCCGTCCACGTACGCCTCGATCATCAGCACCGTCCAGGACCGCGGCTACGTGTGGAAGAAGGGCTCCGCCCTGGTCCCGTCGTGGGTGGCGTTCGCCGTGGTCGGGCTGCTGGAGCGGCACTTCGGCCGGCTAGTGGACTACGACTTCACCGCCGCGCTGGAGGACGAGCTGGACGGCATCGCCGCCGGCCGCCAGGAGCGCACGACGTGGCTGTCCGGGTTCTACTTCGGCGGCAACGTCGGCCCCGAGTCGTCGGTGGGCCGGTCCGGCGGCCTGAAGAAGCTGGTCGGGTCGAGCGTCGAGGAGATCGACGCGCGCGAGGTCAACTCGATCCCGCTGTTCGTCGACCACGACGGCAACACGGTCGTGGTGCGCGTCGGCCGGTACGGGCCGTACCTGGAGCGCGAGGTCGACGGGGCGTCGCAGCGCGCGAACCTGCCGGACGACCTGCCGCCGGACGAGCTGAACCGGGAGGTCGCGGAGAAGCTGTTCGCGACCCCGCAGGAGGGTCGTTCGCTGGGTGTCGACCCGGTGAGCGGGCACGAGATCGTGGCCAAGGAGGGCCGCTTCGGGCCGTACGTGACCGAGGTGCTGCCCGAGGCGCCGGACGCCAAGAAGGCGCCCAAGCCGCGGACCGGGTCGTTGTTCAAGTCCATGTCGCTGGACACGGTGACCCTGGACGACGCCCTGAAGCTGCTGTCGCTGCCGCGCGTGGTGGGCAAGGACCCGGAGACCGGCGCCGAGATCACCGCGCAGAACGGCCGGTACGGGCCGTACCTGAAGAAGGGCACCGACTCGCGGTCGCTGACCACCGAGGACCAGCTGTTCACGGTGACCCTCGACGAGGCGCTGAAGATCTACGCCGAGCCGAAGAAGCGGGGCCGGGCCGCCGCCGCGCCGCCGTTGAAGGAGCTGGGCGCGGACCCGGTGTCCGGCAAGCCGATGGTGGTCAAGGAGGGCCGGTTCGGGCCTTACGTGACCGACGGTGAGACCAACGCGTCGCTGCGCAAGTCCGACAGCGTCGAGGGGCTGACCGACGAGCGGGCGGCCGAGCTGCTGGCGGAGAAGCGCGCCAAGGGGCCGGTGACGAAGAAGAAGCCAGCCGCCAAGAGCGCCGCGAAGACGACCACCCGGAAGAAGACGCCGGCCAAGTCGAAGAGCTAGCGGGATGATGCGGCGGTGGACGACTTCGGCCCGGACGACTTCGGCCGGGACGGCACCCAGGCCCCACCGCCGCCCCGCTTCTTCCCGGACCCGCTCGCGGGCCTGGTGACCGGTGCGGACCGGGTGTTCCCGGACGCGCTGAGCGGCTCGGCGGCCCTCGAACCCGCGCCGGCCCCGCCTGCTCCCGCTGCCGCGGAGTCGGTCGGATCGGGGGAGGGGGCGGCCTCCGGCCCCCGTCTCCATGATCCCACGGGGTACCGACAATCCGGGGTGCCGAGTGATCGTGTGCGGCGTGCCCCGGCAGCCCGCCGTGCGCCCACCCGGCCTGTTCAGCAGGGGTGGAACGCGCCACACGCACCGGCGCCCTCGCCCTACGCGTACCCGACGGCCCAGGCGCCGGTCCCGAACGCGCCCACCCAGTACGTCCCGCCGCACGCGCCCCTGGCGTCTCGCGCCGTTCCGCACGCGCCGCTGCCCTCTCGCGCTGCTCCGCACCAGCCGCGACCAGTGCAAACGCCGCAGAAGACCGGTGTGGGCTGGGTGGGGTGCCTGGTCCTGCTCGCGGTGCTCAGCGGACTGCTCTTCCCCGTCGCGCGTGCCATCATCGAGATGGTGGTGAGGTTCTTCTCCTGACCACCTCCACCACCCGAATGGCGGATGTGGTCATGTGGCTGGACGGCCCCGGCTACCCTGATTGCCTGCACCAACGGCGGGGGTGAGCACCATCCAGGACGGCGGCGGCACAGCGGCGTCAACCAGCCACCGGATTCGCAGCGTGTTGGCGATCCGGCCGTTCCGCAGGCTCTGGGGTGTCACCTATCTGTGCAGTGTCGGTGACTGGCTGTCACTCCTCGCCCTGACCGGCCTCGTGTCGCGGCTGACCCAGAGCTACCAGTGGGAGAGCTTCGCGCTCAGCCTCGTCGTCCTCACCCAGCTCCTGCCGGGCATCCTGTTCGCCCCGCTCGGCGGCGTCCTGGCGGACCGGTTCGACCGGCGCAAGATCATGGTCGTCTGCGATCTGCTGCGCGGCGGCCTGTTCATCTCCATCGCGCTCATCGGCACCGCCTGGTGGCTGTTCATCGCGAACTTCCTGGTCGGCTGCTGCGCGATGCTGTGGATCCCGGCCAAGGACTCGGCCGTGCCCAACCTGCTGCGCCGCCCCGACCAGGTGGAGACGGCGAACCAGCTCGGCCTGGTCATGACCTACGGCATCTCGGTCATCAGCGGCGCGGGCCTGTACTCGCTGATCTCCGGCATCCCCGGCTACCTGCACCTCCAGAACACCGACATCGAGTTCCGCATCGCGACCATCGCCGTCATGGTCAACGGAGCCCTCTACGTCACCTCGGCGATCCTGGTCGCGGTGCGCATCCCCGAACTGTCCGGCCGGATCAGCCGTGCCAAGCCGGTCAAGGGCGAGCGCGAGGGCTTCTTCGCCATGCTGCGCGACGGGCTCCGGTTCGCCGGGCGCACCCCGCTGGTCCGCGGCCTGGTCATCGGCATGGTCGGCGCGTTCGCCGCGGCCGGCGCGGTGATCGGCACGGCCAAGCTCTACGCCAACTCGCTGCTCGGCGGCGACTCCACGTTCGGCCTGCTGTTCGTGGCGGTGTTCGCCGGTCTCGCGGTCGGCATGGCCGTCGCGCCGCGCGCCGCCCGCAGGCTGACCTACGACCGCCTGTTCGGCGTCACCATCGTGCTCGCCGGCGCCAGCCTGCTCATCGTGGCCATCGCGCCGCACCTGTGGGTCGCGCTGATCGCCGTCGCCCTGGTCGGCGGCTGCGCCGGCATGGCGTTCCTGACCGGTCTGACCATCGTCGGCTCGAAGGTCGAGGACGCCATGCGCGGCCGGACCGTCGCGCTGATCCAGTCGCTGCTCAAGATCGTGCTCTTCGTCGCCTCCGGCGCCGCGCCGCTGCTGGTGAGCCTGATCCAGCGCCGCACGGTGACCGTGTTCGGGCACCCCATGCAAGTCGACGCCACCCGGCCGGTGCTGTTCGGCGCGGCCCTGATCGCGATCCTGCTCGGGCTCATCGCCTACCGGCAGATGGACGACCGGCGTGCCGTGCCGATCCTGTCCGACCTGATCGCCGCGCTCCGCGGTCGGCGGCGGCGGACCGGCGGGCTGCTCATCGCCGTCGAGGGGGAGAGCCGGTCGGACACCGCCACCCAGGCCCGGCTGCTCGCGGAAGCGCTGCGCGCCGAGGGGCGGCAGGTGCTGCTGGCCTCCGACCCCGACCTGGACGAGCAGCGGCTGCGCAACCTGCTGTCCACCGCCGACCTCGCCGGGGTCCGGGCGCACGCCCTGGTCGCGGCGGCCGTGCGCGCCGACGTGGTGGAACGCGAGGTGCGGCCCGCGCTGGACGAGGGCGCCGTGGTCGTTATGGAGCGGTACGTGGACAGCCCGCTGGCGCACTTCAGCGCGGTCGGCAGCGTTGAGCCCAGCGAACTGGAGGGCCTGGTCGACTGGGCCACCGGGCGGCTGCGGCCGGACGTGACCGTGCTGCTGGACCGGACCCCGTCCGGGCCGCCGGAGAAGGGCCTGGTCGAGGACCACTGGCGGGTGCAGCGGCTGCTGACCGAGATGGCCTCCGCCGACCCCGAGCGGTACGTGGTGGTGGACGCCGACGGCTCCGCCGAGGAGGTCGCCGCCCGGGTGAGCGCCGTGGTGGTGCCGCTGGTGACCCGGTCGTCCGCGCGGCCGGTGGTGGAGTCGTCCTGAGGTCTGGGTAGGTTTTCTCCCCGTGAAGGGTGTGTGGAGCGAGGTCGTCGGGCAGCCCGACGCGGTCGCCGTCCTGAGCGCCGCCGCGGAGGCCGCCGCGTCCATCGTCGCCGGTGGCACGCCCGCGCCCGGCGCCATGACCCACGCCTGGCTGTTCACCGGTCCCCCCGGCTCCGGCCGCTCGGGAGCCGCGCGCGCGTTCGCCGCCGCCTTGCAGTGCACCGCCGCGGACGACCGGCCGGGGTGCGGTGAGTGCTCCGGGTGCCACACGACCCTGGCGGGCACCCACGCCGACGTCCGGGTGGTCTCGCCCGAGGGGCTGTCGATCTCCGTCGCCGAGATGCGGTCGCTGGTCCAGGTGTCGGCGCGGCGGCCCACGTCCGGGCGGTGGCAGGTCGTGATCATCACCGACGCGGACCGGCTGACCGAGGGCGCGGCGAACGCCCTGCTCAAGGCCGTGGAGGAGCCGCCGGAGCGGACCGTGTTCCTGCTGTGCGCGCCCTCCGACCACCCCGACGACGTGTCGGTGACCATCCGGTCGCGGTGCCGGATCGTGCGGTTGGGCACGCCCCGGTTGGACGCCATCGCCGACGCGTTGCGCGAGGAGGGCGTCCCCGCCTCGGACGCGGAGTGGGCGGCGTCGGTGTCCGGCGGGCACGTCGGGCGGGCGCGGCGGCTGGCGTCGGACGAGGCGGTGCGGGCGCGCCGGGACGCCGTCCTGCGCATCCCGCTGGCGCTGCGCCGGCCCGCGGACATCTTCACCTGCGCGGACAGCCTCGTGCAGGCCGCCGAGGCGGACGCGCTGACCGCCAACGAGGCCCGTGACGAGGCCGAACGGCAGGCGCTGGAGACCGCGATGGGCGGCGGCGGCACCGGCAAGGGCACGGCCGCGGCGACCCGGGGCGCCAAGGGCGCGTTGAAGGACCTGGAGAAGCGCCAGAAGTCCCGGGCGACCCGGACCCAACGCGATTCGCTCGACCAGGCCCTGGTGGACCTGGCCGCGTTCTACCGCGACGTCCTGGTGACGGCGACCGGCGCGCAGGCGACCCTGAACCACCCGGACCGCGCCGACGACGCCCGCGAGGCCGCCCGGTCGTGGTCCCGCGAGTCCACCCTGCGCCGCCTGGAGGCCGTCCTGGCGTGCCGGGAGGCGCTGGAGCTGAACGTCAAGCCGCGCATCGCGGTCGAAGCCATGCTCATGACCCTCCACCGCGGCTGACCCGGCTCCCGGGCCTCACCGGGGCTGATCCGGCTCCGGGGCCACACTGCGGCTGACCCGGCTTCCGGTTCGACCGGAGCCCGCCGCAGACCTGCCGCACCACGCCACGCGCTGCCGCGATCGACTCACTCGTCGTTCGCCGCCGCGCCGGGCTTCGACTTCGGCCCCGCCACGGCACGCTGCGCTGTGGGGCGAGCGGGTGGCTCCGTCCGCGCCCCGTTCCTTCTACTTCACGGGACGCGGGAGTCGTCGGTTGGTTCCGAACTCGACATGTCACCCGATGGGGTGGCGTGCCGGGTGCGGGGGCGGGTCGGGGGGATGGCGGCCACCACTACAACGCCGACCAGCAGCAGAAGAGTTCCCGTCCAGAAGATCGGGATCGTCTTGTACGCCGCGTTGGTGTACGCCAGCGGTTGGCTGCCCTGGTTCTTGGGCGGGGCGGCCTGCCCGCCGCCTCCGGGCGGCGTCTGGGCCGGCGCGCACACCACCCCGCCGTTCGGGGCCGCCGCGCGGACGATCTGCTCACCCAGGGACACCTGTGCCAACGCCGATGGCAGGTTCGGCAGCCCGAGGGCGTCGGTCGGCAACAGCTGGAGGTCGAGCAGCCGCGCGGTGGCCCCGAGCATGAACCCCTTGATCACGGGGCCGCCTTGCTGGAGCGGACCGTCGAGCACCATCGACTTCTCGTTCAACTGCGCGATCTGGAGGCGCAGCACGCCGATGTCGAGCTTGCGTTCCGCCAGACCGCCGACGACGGGGAGGTTGCCCGTCACGGGCAGGCCGATCGGCACGTCGAGCTTCGGGTTGGCGGCGTCGAGCACCCCGAGCTCCTTGCCGCCCTGGCTCACCCGCAGCACGGGCGCGGTGTAGGTGACCTTCGAGGTCGCCTGGTCACCGGTGGACAGGGCGGTCAGGGTGGGTTGGCCGACGACGTCGATGCGGATCTCCATCGGCGTGCCCGCGAGCAGCCGGACGCTCGCCGCCTGGAGGGTGGACGTCGACTTCACGGCCTTGTTCGCGCTGCCCGGCAGGTCCACCAACTCCACGGTGGACCGGGCGCTGAGCGTGTCCGGAAGGCTGAGCAGGGAGCCGGTCGCGCCGGTGTCGGGCGAGCCGGACAGCAGGCCGCCCAACTGGCTCAGCGGCGCGCCGAGGCCCTTGAGCCCGTCGACCAGGGCCTGCTTGCCGGCCGCGTCGAGCTTGGGCGTGTCCTGGGTGAGCATGCCGGTCAGGTCGGTCGACCCGGGCAGGGTCGGGATCGCGTTGAGCACCGACAGGCTCGCGACCGAGGTCCTGGCGTCGGCCAGCGGCGACACGCACGGGCCGAGCTCGTCGTGCCAGCGGGCGTGGGCGCTGCCGTTGAGCAGGCCGACCTTGAGCAGGGTGTCCAGCGGGGTCTGCGGCGGGGTGAGGCCGCCGGTGACGGGCGCCGCGTTGTCCGGGGAGGCGGTCTGCACCAGCGTGCCGGGCGTCTGCGGCGCGCGTCCCCGCACGGCGAACCCGAGCGGCGAGGCCTGGGCGACGGCCCGTTCGTAGGTCAGGTACGCCTCGCTGTTGGCCTGGGCGCTGGCCAGCCCGACCCCGACCTCCGCCGCCGACTGCTTGGGCAGCTGCTCGCTGAAGCCGGGCAGGATCGTGTCCGTCGGCACCGACTCGGGGGCCAACCGCACCACCGCGAGCCCGGTCCCGGCGTCCCCGACGGCGTGCGCGGTGACCGGCGGCCCGGCCGACGCCGGCGGCTGGTTCGGGTCGCGCGGACCCGGCACGGGGGTCGTCGTGGGCTGGGCGAGAGCGGGAGCGGCGCACAGCGCGACCAGCACGGCGGCGGCAGGAAGGGCCATCAGGCGCATCTGTGCGGTACCTCCCACGACGACAGCGTCGACGCGACGCGCGCACGTGAGCGGCGTCACTCACGGCCTAACGACCGCACCCCCTGGTGGGTGACGCTCACCGCCTGGGCTATAGTTGTCGCGTCTCGCCGCCTTAGCTCAGTCGGCCAGAGCGGCTCACTCGTAATGAGCAGGTCGTCGGTTCGATTCCGACAGGCGGCTCGCGAGATAAGGCCCAGGTCAGCACCGCTGACCTGGGCCTTTTTGCTGTGCTACCAGCGGTGCCAGTGGGGGAAGCCGTTGGGGCCGTAGAGGACCAGGTTCGAGTCGTTCTGCACGACGAAGCGGTCGGCTGCCGAACTCCAGGTGTTGGTGTGCCACTTCGCTTCGAGGTGTGGCGCGTAGACGACGAAGTTGCCGTCGTACTGGAGGACCGCGTAAGTCGCACCGGTGCCGTTGGTGTGGGTGTGCCACACCGCTTGGTTGTTCGCGTTGTAGAGCACCAGGTTGCCGTCGGTCTGCATGGTCAGCCGGTAGCGGCCGTCCGGCGAGGTCTTGGACTGGCCGGCTTCCAGGCGCTCGCCGGCGACCACCCGGTCGCGGCCGGGTTCGGCGGCGATGTCCCGGATCACGACGCTGTAGTTGCTGCGCAGGACCACGTAGGCCTCGGTGCCGGTCCGCGTGATGGCCATCGACACCGCGTACATGCCGATCTCCCTGGACCCCAGGACGGTGTTGGTGGCGACGTCGATCGACGACATGGTGTTGCTGTCGTAGTCGGCGACGTGGACCTGGCGACCGTTCGGCGCGGGTGCCACGGCCAAGGGGTTGGGCGTGCTCACCGTGGCGGCGACGTAGTTGCCGGCCGTGGCGATCATGTAGACCTTGTCGGCCTGGTAGCTGGTGGCGTACGCGCGCAGGCCGTCCGGCATGATCGCGATGCGGTTGGGAGCGGTCGGCAGCGGCACGTTGGCGATCACGCTGTTGGTCGCGGTGCTGACCACCACGACCCTCTTGCTGTAGAAGTCCGCGATGTAGACGCGGGAGCCGTCCGGCGTGACCTTCACGTCGGTCGCGCCGCTGCGGCCGATGTGGACCGGGGTGGCGGTGTTGGTCGCGGTGTCGATCACGGACATTTCGTAACCGGAGCCGACGACGTAGGCCTTCGTGCCGTCCGGCGTGACGGCGACCGCCCGCGGCGCGATCACCGCGGCCACCGAAACGGTGCTGACGACCTGCTTGGCCGCGGTGTCGATCACCGACACCGAGCCCTTGTCGGTGTTGGAGTCGCCGGCGTTGGTGATGTACGCCCTGCGGCTGTCCGGGGTGAACGCGACGTCCTCGGGCTGGATGCCGACGGGGATGGTGGCGGTGACCGTCTTGCTCGCGGTGTCGATGGCCGACACCGTGCGGTCCTCCGCGTTGGTGACGTAGGCCAGGGCTCCATTCGGGCTGATCTCCACCGAAATCGGGTTCTCGCCGACCCTGACGTACGGCACCGGCCACGTCGCGGCCGTCGCCGCGCCGGGCGTCGAGGCGATCAGCCCCGCGGTCACCAGGACTCCCAGTGCGGCTGATCTTCGCCGGATCCTGTGCACAGCGCGCTACCCCCTTCGATTCCGTCGTGCGCTCGGTGCGCCGGATCCTGCCAGACCCGAGTGGCCGGCATTGCTCCAATGGGGTGGCGTTTTCACGGTTGGCGTCAGTCGTCGTTCACCCTGTCGTTGCCACCGTGGAGGTGAGGGCGATGGTCGGGATGGTCGTGCTGACGGTGCTGGCGTTGCCGTTCGTCGCGCTGGTCGCTCGGGTGGGGCGGCGGCGGTGGGTCCGACGGCACCAGGTGGCCCGGGTGCGGGCGCAGATGGCGGTGTTCCACCACCGGCTCACGCGGACGTGAGGATCCTCGTGGCGTGGTCGCCGTAGCGGCGGGTCAGCTCGGCGTCGACCTCGTCGGGGGTGCCGACCACGGCGAAGGCGTGCATGACGTCGTCGGGGATCGACGCGGTCATGTCGTCCCACAGCCCCCTGCGGGACATGCGGTGCAGTTCCTCGTGCAGCTCGCCCCAGCCGTGCAGGTCCAGGACCTTGCGGTACGCGGGGGTCGAGCCGTAGAAGGCGATCTGGCGCTTCACCTCGACCACGCCCGCCTCGTCGTGCGCGACCAGGGCCGGCGCGCTGATCTCCAACGGGGGCAGGCCCGACGCGGCGCGACCGCGTTCCAGGGCGGGGACGGTGACCTCGCGGAAGTAGCGCTCGGTGGTGAAGTTGTGGCACAGGAAGCCGTCCGCCACCTCGCCCGCCACCTCGGTCATCAGCTCGCCCACGCCGGCCAGCCACACCTTCGGCGGGCCGTGCGGGTTGGGGCCCGGGTCGAAGAACGGCGTCATCAGGGTGTGCGTGTAGAACTCGCCCCGGAAACGCAGCCGTTCGCCGGTGGCCCAGCACGTCCAGATCGCCCGCAGCGCCTGGACGAACTCGCGCATCCGTGCCGCCGGGCGTGACCACGGCATGCCGAAGCGCTTGGTGATGTGCGGTTCGACCTGGGAGCCCAGGCCTAGGTTGAACCGGCCGCCGGACAGCAGTTGCAGGTCGTTGGCCTGCACGGCGGTGCTCATCGGGTTGCGCGCGAAGGCCACCGCGATGGCCGTGCCCAGCTCCAGGTCCAGACCGCCCAGCCGGGCCAGGCCCAGGAACGGGTCATGGCTGGTCTCGGCCAGCCAGAAGCCCCCGCAGCCCTCGGCCAGCGCCCGCCGCGCGGACTCCTCGACGGTGCGGGGGTCGTACGCGATCTCCAACCGGTCCACCTGCACCGGCCGAACGTACCGAAGCCCGGCGGCGGTCAGCGGTTGGGCTTGAGGGTCCAGACGACGACCATCTCCGCCGTCGTGACGCCCTCGGCGTTGGTCACCGTGACGTTGACGGGGAACTCGGGGCGGGTGCCGGCGTCGAGTTCCGCCACCACCTCGTCGGCGGGCCGGCCCAGGACGGCCTCGGCGCGCAGCACGCCCAGGGCGAGCTTCTTGTAGGCGATCTCGGACCGGGCCACCAGCGGGGTCGCCTTGGCCATGTGCGGCGCGAAGGCGGCCATCGCGACCGCCCCGGACGCGGTCTCGCCGAGGCCGAAGATCATCGCCGCGTGCGGCCCGCCCACGTGGTTGTGGGTCTCGGCGGTGTCGGGCAGTTCGGCCACCACCCGGTCGCCCGCGACCTCGGGGAACTCGACGCCGCTGGTCTTCACCCACGGCACGGCCTGCTTCATCGCGTCGGCGACGAACGAGTAGTCAGCGCTCATGGCGGGCATGTTACCGACCAGTAGCCATGAGATGCGAGTCACCGGGTATTTCGTTTGCCAAGAGACTTTCTCGGGTTCATGCTTGTACCCAGCAACTAGATGCATGGTGCAAGCAAACGGAGAGTCCCATCATGACCCCGGTGAGTGACGAGGTGCAGCTCGCCCTGGCCGAACGCATCGGCACGGCGATGGTCCGCCTCAACAAGATGCACGCCTGCGTGGCGTCCCACATGAGCAAGTCCGGGATGGACAAGGCGTCCTTCGTGCTGCTCGCCAACCTCAGCCAGTTGGGACCCTGCCGGTCCAGCGCCCTCGCCGAGGCGGTCTTCTCGGACCCCTCGACGGTCAGCCGCCAGGTCGCGACGCTCGTCAAGGAGGGCTGGGTCGAGCGCCGCGCGGACCCCGACGACGGCCGCGCCAGCGTGCTGGCCGTGACCGACGCCGGGCAGCGCCTCCTGGAGGAGCGCCGCGCGCAGCGCAACCAGGCCATCGCCCGCATGCTCGCCGACTGGTCCGAGGAGGACCTCTCGGCGTTCATCCACCACTTCGAGCGCTTCGTCGGCAACTACGAGAAGGCGCTGCCGGATTTCATCGCTGAGAGCGGACTGGGGCCGCGCTCAGAAGGGGAGAAGAACTGATGTCGGAGACGACGACCCGAGCCGGGGCGACACCGCCAGGTGCCGCGCTGCTCACCCACCGCCAGATCCTGACGATCCTGTCCGGCCTGCTGCTCGGCCTGTTCCTGGCGGCGCTGGACCAGATGATCGTGTCCACCGCGATGAAGACCATCGCCGACGAGCTGCACGGCCAGACCCTCCAGGCCTGGGCGACCACCGCCTACCTGATCACGGCCACCGTCTCGACGCCGCTGTACGGCAAGCTGTCCGACATCTACGGCCGCAAGCCGATGTACCTGACCGCGATCTCGCTGTTCCTGATCGGCTCGCTGCTGTCGGGCATCGCGAACTCGATGTACGAGCTGGCCGCGTTCCGCGCGGTGCAGGGCCTGGGCGCCGGTGGTCTGATGTCGCTGGCGATGGCGATCCTGGCGGACATCACCTCGCCGCGTGACCGCAGCCGGTACATGGGCTACTTCATGGCCGTGTTCGGCGTGTCCAGCGTCGCGGGTCCGGTCGTCGGCGGCCTGTTCGCGGGCCTGGAGAGCTTCCTGGGCACCGCCGGCTGGCGCTGGGTGTTCCTGATCAACGTGCCGATCGCGCTGGTCGCGCTGGTCGTCGTGGCGCGGGTGCTCAACATCCCGCACAAGCGGGTCGACCACCGCATCGACTACCTGGGCGCGCTGCTGCTCACCGTCGGCCTGGTGCCGCTGCTGATCGTCGCCGAGCAGGGTCGTGAGTGGGGCTGGGACTCCGCCGCGTCCATCGCCATGTACGTGGTCGGCGTGCTCGGCCTGGTCGGGTTCGTGTTCGCCGAGAGGCGCGCCGGCGACGAGGCCCTGCTGCCGCTGCGGCTGTTCCAGCGCCAGACGTTCTCGCTGGGCAACGCGGTCAACTTCGTGATGGGCATCGCGATGTTCGGCGGCATGGTGTCGCTGCCGCTGTACCTCCAGATCGTGAAGGGCTACTCGGCCACGGAGGCCGGCCTGATGATGCTGCCGCTGACCCTCGGCATCATGACCGCGGCCGGCACCAGCGGCCGGATCACCGCGAAGACCGGCCGGTACAAGGTGTTCCCGGTGGTCGGGTTCGGGCTGATGGCGGCCTCGCTGTTCCTGTTCAGCACGATCGGCACGGACACCCCGGTCTGGCAGCCGCTGGTGATGATGTTCTTCATGGGTGCGGGCCTGGGCCTGTCCATGCAGACCCTGCTGGTGGCCATCCAGAACGACGCCGAGCCCCGGGACATGGGCGTGGCCACCTCGTCGGCGACGTTCTTCCGGCAGATCGGCGGCACGGTCGGCACGGCGGTGTTCCTGTCGATCCTGTTCAGCACGGTCGGCGACAAGATCGGCAACGCGCTGCGCACGGCGTTCGGCGACCCGGCGTTCGCGGCGGCGCTGGCCAAGCCGGAGAACGCCCAGATCGCCGGGGCGCTCAAGGACGGCGGCGCGGGCGTGGACCTGAACAACACCGAGTTCCTCAACACGCTGGACCCGGTGGTCGCCCGGCCGTTCCTGGACGGCTTCTCCGGCTCGATCGACCTGGTGTTCCTGGTCGGCGGCCTGGTGTCGGTGGTCGGGTTCGCGCTGGTGTGGTTCCTGCGCGAGGTCCCGCTGTCCAACCGGTCCGGTCTGGAGCGGGTGAACGACGAGGCCGCTCCGGCGGTCGCGGTGCACTGACCCCGGACGCGAAAAAGCGGGCCACCCCTTCACCTGGGGTGGCCCGCTTTTTCTGTGGTCAGTGGTCCTCGCCGCGCGCCACGGCGTCCTTCAGGCGCTGGTAGGACCGCACGATCTCGGCCTCGGCCTCGGTGCGGCCGACCCAGGTCGCGCCCTCCACGCTCTTGCCCGGCTCCAGGTCCTTGTAGACCTCGAAGAAGTGCTGGATCTCCAGGCGGTAGAACTCGGAGAGGTGGTGGATGTCGCGCAGGTGCTCGCTGCGGGGGTCCTCGGCGGGCACGCAGAGCAGCTTGTCGTCGCCGCCCTTCTCGTCGGTCATGCGGAACATGCCGATCGCGCGGGCCCGGATGAGGCAGCCCGGGAAGGTCGGCTCCTGGACGAGCACGAGCGCGTCCAGCGGGTCACCGTCCTCACCGAGGGTGTCGTCGACGAAGCCGTAGTCCGCCGGGTACTGAGTGGCCGTGAACAGGGTGCGGTCCAGTCGGATGCGCCCGGTCTTGTGGTCCATCTCGTACTTGTTCCGGACCCCCTTGGGGATCTCGATGGTGACGTCGAACTCCACTGCGCGGTCCTCGCTCGTCTTTGACGTTCGTTACGCCACTAGTGTGGACCACGAGGTGTCGTCAACCCTCATCCGAGTGCCTGTGCGTGGGTGTGACATTGCCCGTAATCAACCCCGGAGGACTGCGTGCCCGACGAGCCATCGTGGCCGACCGTCGACGATGACGAAGCGGTCCACGAGCCGCCAACGGTGCAGGTCAGGCGGCCGGGGCCGCAGGAATCGCCGACCATGCGCATCCCGGTGCCACCACCTGTCCCGCGCACTCCGTCCCCGCCTTCGGCGGCCGAGCAGACCGCCATCGTGCCGAGACCGGTGCCGCCGGTGTCGGGCGGGCAGGACAAGCGCACGCCGGGCCGGCCGGCCACCCCTCCGCGCGGACAGGTGAAGACCGAAGTCGCTCGATCGCGTGAAGCCGCCGCCGACGCCGCCTGGTCCCGGTGGGAGGCCGCTGGGGACGACGACACCCCGGCCAAGAGCAAGCCCGAGAAGACCACGTCCGAGAGGGCCACGCCCGAGAGGGTCAAGCCGGAGCCCGCCGCCGCGGAGGAGACCGCCAAGCCGGAGCGGGTCGCGACCGTCGAGGAGTCCGAGCGGCGGAAGAAGCCGTTGGCGCTGGTCGGCGCGTTGGCGGCGGTGCTCGTGCTGGTGGCGGGCGGTGTGACGTCGTGGCAGCTGGGGTGGTTCGACACCGCGCCCGTGCCGACCACCGCCGCGCCGCAGCCGCCCGCACCCGTCTCGCCGGCCGTGCGCGGTATCGGCACGGACGGACCGGTGCCCAGCGCGTCCGGCATCGCCGCCGTCCTGCGCGGACCGGCCGGCAACCCCGACTTGGGCACGCTGACCGGCGCGGTGGTCGACCCGGGCACCGGCCAGGCGCTGTGGAAGCAGGGCGACACGACCCCGCTGACCCCCGCCTCGACGGTGAAGATCCTGGTCGCGGCGGCCTCGCTGCTGGCGCTGGACCACACCTCCCAGCTGTCCACCAAGGTCGTCCAAGGCGCCCAGCCCGGCACGGTCGTGCTGGTCGGCGGCGGCGACCCGACGCTGTCCTCGTTCCCGGCCGACCGCGGCACCGTCTACCCCGGCGCGGCCACCCTGGACGAGCTGGCCTCGCAGGTCACCGCGAACGGCCCGGTCACCCAGGTCCTGTACGACACCAGCCGCTACCAGGGCGACGGCATGGCCCCGGGCTGGGACCCGGCCGACGTCCCCGGCGGCTACGTGTCCCCGATCGGCCCGCTGATGATGGACGGCGGTCGCCAGGACCCGACCGCCTACGACACCCCGCGCACCGGCACGCCCGCCGCCACCACCGCGCAGGCCCTGGCGTCCCGGGTGGGCGCGGCGTCCATCGCCGCCGGCACCGCGCCGGCGGGGGCGAAGGTGCTGGGCGAGGTCAAGTCCGCCCCGGTGGACCAGCTGGTCGAGAACCTGATGCAGATCTCGGACAACGTGCTGGCCGAGACGATGGCCCGCGAGGTCGCCATCGCCAAGGGCCTGCCGCCCACGTTCGAGGGCGGGGTGCAGGCGGTGCGGGCGGTGCTCACCGAGAACGGCTTCGACCTGACCGGCGCCGAGGTGGTCGACGCGTCCGGCCTGTCCAAGAACGACAAGGTCCCGGCCCGGCTGCTGACCGACATCCTGTCCGCCGCCGCGAAGCCCGACGCCGCCGACCCGAAGACCGCGAAGCTCCGGCCGCTGCTCACCGCCCTGCCCGTGGCGGGCGGCAGCGGGACCCTGGCCGGCCGGTACGGCGACCTGGCCGGCAAGGGCTGGGTGCGCGCCAAGACGGGCACGCTGACCTCGGTGAACTCGCTGGCGGGCGTGGTGGTGGACAACGACGGCCGGGTGCTGGTGTTCGCGTTCATGTCGATCAGCGGCGAAGACCCCCGGACGAAGGTCCGACCGGGCCTCGACGCCCTGGCCACCGCTTTGCGGGGCTGCGGCTGTGTTTGATGGTGCCGCCTCCGGCGTCGCGGGCGAGGCCGCCTGGTAGTCGGCTTGTCGCGCCGCCTTTCCCACCGATCGGAGGAGCTGATCGGCGGGAAAGGCGGCGCGACAAGCCGACGCGGCCTCGCCGGGCTCAGAGGTGTTGTCGTGGCCGGTTCCGCAGGTAGCGTTCGGGGGGTGAACCGCGCTGCGCAGGACCACCGTGCGGGCAGTGACCCGGTCGACTGGGAGCTGGCCATCGCGACCGCCGCCCGGCTCGTGCGCCCCGGACCGGTGGTGCCCAGAGCGGAGGCGGACATCGCGGTCGGGCGGTTGCGCGAGCAGGCCATCGACGCCGAGGTGCACGTCCGCGAGCTGACCGGGCTCGGGCACGGGCTGCCGCTGCGGGCGGGCGAGGTCGTCGACCGGCCCGGGTGGGTCCGGGCGGCCGTCCAGGGACTGTCCGTGCTGACCGATGGGGCCCTCCCGCGCCAGTCCGGCGCGTTCAGCGGTGTCCTGGCGGGCACAGCGGGCGTGCAGGCGGGCGTGGTCATCGCGTTCCTGAGCGGGCGCGTGCTGGGCCAGTACGACCCGTTCTCCGACGGCGGACGCCTGCTGCTGGTCGCCCCGAACATCGTGGGCGCGCAGCGGGCGCTGGACGTCGACGGCGCGGACTTCAGCATGTGGGTGTGCCTGCACGAAGGCACGCACCGGCTCCAGTTCACCGCGGTCCCGTGGCTGGGCGAGCACTTCTCCGGGCTGGTCGCGCAGCTGCTGTCGAGCATGGACGACGGGGTCGCGGTGCGCCTGCGCGACCTGCCGCGGCGGCTGCGGGAGGCGGGCGGGTTCGTGGACCTGCTCCAGAACCCGGCGCAGCGCGAGGTGCTGGACCGGCTGATCGCCCTGTCCACGCTGCTGGAAGGGCACGCCGACCACGTCATGGACGCGGTGGGTCCCGAGGTCGTGCCGTCCGTGGGGGTCATCCGCGAGCGGTTCACCGCCCGGCGCAAGGGCGGCGGCATGCTCGACCGAGTGCTGCGGACGTTGCTGGGCGTGGAGGCGAAGGTCCGCCAGTACGCCGAGGGCGCGGCCTTCACCAGGCACGTCGTGGACGCCGTGGGCATGTCCGGGTTCAACGCGGTGTGGACCGGACCGGACACGCTGCCCACCCGCGCCGAGATCACCGACCCGGCCGCCTGGCTGCGCCGCGTCTCGCCGTGAACGGTCCGGTCGACCGGGTGCGCGTCGCGGTGCGGCGGTTCCTGGCCGAGCACCGGCCCGAGGAGGTCGCGGTGGCGGTGTCCGGCGGCGCCGACTCGCTGGCCCTGGCGGCGGTGACCGCGCAGCTCAGACCGGGTGCGCGGGCGGTCGTGGTGGACCACGGTCTCCAGGAGGGCTCGTCACGGGTCGCCGCGGAAGCCGCTGCCACGTGCACTCGCCTGGGGCTGCGGGCCGAGGTGCGGACGGTCGTCGTGGAAGGGCCTGGCGGCCCGGAGGCGGCGGCTCGGCGGGCGCGGTACGCGGCGCTGCGGCCGGAACGCGGGTTGGTCCTGCTCGGCCACACCCTCGACGACCAGGCCGAAACCGTCCTGCTCGGCCTGGGCCGGGGTTCGGGACCGCGCAGCATCGCCGGGATGCGGGCGTGCGACCCGCCGTGGGGACGTCCGCTGCTGGGCGTGTCGCGGGCGGACACCAGCGCGGCTTGCACGGCCCTCGGCCTCACCCCCTGGAATGACCCGCACAACGCCGACCCCGCCTACACCCGCGTCCGGCTGCGCACGGAGGTCCTGCCGCTGCTGGAGGACGTCTTGCAGGGCGGTGTGGCGGACGCGTTGGCCCGCACGGCGGCCCAGTTGCGCGAGGACTGTGACGCACTCGACGACCTGGCGCGTTCCCACCCCGGCGACCGCTGCGACGCCAAGGAGCTGGCCGACCTCCCGACCGCCCTGCGCAGGCGTGTGCTGCGCCTGTGGCTGATCGACGAGGGGGTGCCCGAGTTGTCCGACTCGCACCTCCGGCGCGTGGACGCTCTGGTCGCGGACTGGCACGGCCAGGGTGGGGTCTGGCTGCCCGGCGGCTTTGTGGCACGCCGCGCGCATGGCAGGCTTCGAGTCGAACCGGTGCAGTCATGACAAAAAGGGGTTCGTCCGTGTACGACGGCGACATCGCCTCCGTGCTCATCACCGAGCAGGAGATCAGTGACAAGGTCACGGAGCTGGCCAACAAGGTCGCGGCCGACCACCCGGCCGACGGCGGTTCCGACCTCGTCTTGATCACCGTGCTCAAGGGCGCGGTGATGTTCATGACCGACCTGGCGCGAGCGCTGCCGGTACCGGTCCAGTTGGAGTTCATGGCGGTCAGCTCCTACGGGTCGTCCACGTCCTCGTCGGGCGTGGTGCGCATCCTGAAGGACCTGGACCGCGACATCGCGGACCGCGACGTGATCATCGTCGAGGACATCATCGACTCGGGCCTCACGCTGTCGTGGCTGCTCAAGAACCTGGCCTCGCGCAAGCCGCGGTCGCTGGAGGTGTGCTCGCTGCTGCGCAAGCCGGACGCGGTGAAGGTGGACGTGCCGGTGAAGTACGTGGGCTTCGAGATCCCCAACGAGTTCGTGGTGGGGTACGGCCTGGACTACGCCGAGCGCTACCGGGACCTGCCCTACATCGGCACGCTGGACCCGAAGGTCTACTCGAGCTGAACAGCGAGAAGGGGCGCTCCCGGCTTCGGGAGCGCCCCTTCTTCGTGCCTGTCAGCAGTTCGGGCGGCAGCGGCGCTGGGAGATGGCGTCCAGCAGCACGGTCTTGATGTCGTCCGGCTTCAGGGCCTGGTAGGACTTGCCGCCGGTGGCCGACGCGATCTGCTTGAGCGTCTCCATGTCGGCCTCCGGCCCCAGCCCCACCATGAACAGGGGCACCGGGCGGGCCGGGTCGGCTTCCTTCTTCAGCAGTTCCACCAGCTCGGGCAGCTTGAGCGTGGAGATGTCGTCGTTGCTGCCGTCGGTCATGATGGTGACCGAGTTGATCTTCGACGGGTTGAACGTCTGCTGCGCGTGCCGGAAGGCGGCCAGCACCGTGTCGTTCAGCGACGTCCCGCCGCCGACCAGCGCCGGAACGCCACCCGCGCCCTTCTGCAACTGCTCGCGGCGCGGCTTGCCGCCCAGCGGCTCGCCCAGCGGGCCGGCCGGGACCAGTTCCTGGTAGCCCTTCGGCTTGCGGTTGGTCGAGAACGCCCACAGGCCGATCTCGGAGGTGTCCGGCAGCATCGCCAGCGCCGTCAGCGACGCGTCGCGGGCCGCCTCGACCCTGGTCAGCTCGCTGCCCTGCATCTTCTCGGCCATCGAGCCGGAGACGTCGAGCACGGCCAGGATCCGCGTGTCCAGGCTGACCGCGCCCCAGGTCCGCAGCAGCTCCGACACCTGGTCGGGGGACGGCGTCTTGAGCATGGCCACGTCGTCGCCGCGCACGCCGTCCTTTTCGTTGCTCCAGCCCTGCGGGGCCTTGCCGTCCGGGGTGCGGAACCCCGCCTCGGCGAAGCGCTGCGCCGTGCGGCCGTTGCGCAGGGCCTTCTCGAAGCCCTCGGCGGCCTGGGCGGTGCCGGACTGCTCGCCGGACCGGCTCACCCGCACGACCGGGTAGTCGAAGCTGACCGTGCCCTCCTTGGGGTAGGAGGCGACGACCCGGCGCGACCCGGCCGCCCGGTTCGCCGACAGCACGTTCTGCTCGGCGGCGGTGAACACCGGGGCGTTCTCCGCGCCCTGCACGACCTTGCCGAACGCGTCGCGCACGGACGGCAGCGCGTTGCGGCCGACCCGCAGCAGCGCGCCGATCAGCTCGGGCTTGGGCGTGCCGTCCGGGTTGCCCAGCTGGGCGCGGATGACGGCGAGCGTCGCCAGGCCCTCCGTGGAGGTCGTGGGGTCGCTCAACGACACCGCCACGCGCGGGTCGACGACCTTCGCCCAGGTCACGGGCGTGATCGGCCACCCGAGGTCGGTCATGGCCTTCTCGGAGCCCGCGATCACCAGGGGTGACGAGGCGAGCGAGTCCTTGATGTCCAGCCGGGGCGCGTCGGCGCCCTGGTCACCGGCCTGCCGCTGGGTCTCGGCGGCCCACATGGAGGAGTCCGGGATCCACAGCGCGGGCGGGTTGATCTGGGCGGTGGGCAGCTCGTGGGACACGTCGGCCGCGCCGCGCGCCTCGACCTGCACCTGGACGCACTTGTTCTCGACCACGGGCTGTCCGGCCTGGTAGTCGTCGGCGGCGCCGCGGACCACCTCCTCGACCGCCGGGGTCACGGCGACCTTCAGCGGCAGGGTGCCCTTGCACTCGGGGCCACTGGTGGCCTTGATGGCGACGACCGCGACACCACCCGCCGCGACGACGCCCAGGAGGGCGCCGAGGGGCAGGGCTATCCGGCGCGCCCGGCTGGGGGAACGCTCGTTGCGAGCTGACATACCGTTAGTACCTTCGGTTGGTGTTCACCCTTTCGGGTGGGCGTTGAACACTCAGTAACTGCCGAGGATGACACGGGCCGCTCACGTGACAAACTCTCGTGTTCTATGTCACTCGAATGACCCTCACTTGGTTGCTACCTGCTAGTAACGCGATACCCCTAGTCAGTGTTACGGCCCGGTAGCCCGGAAAGTTCATGATCGTTCACACGCCCGGGTGAACCCGCTTGACCTGCGCACCGTGTTCGCGGTCACGGCGGGGAACACTTGACGCCCCCCGGCCGTTGGTCCGGCGAGACGTGACTGCCCCACACCGCGGAGCACTCCGCCCGTGCTCAGGGCGGTAGGCTGGTCGGACGGGTCGTGCCCGTCCGCGCCCGTCACCAAGTCAGGGAGGGTCGAGGCCGCCCGCCGGCCGTAAGTGAATGGACCGCAAGCGCCTGCTTCGCAACCCGCTGCTGTGGATCGTGGCGGTGTTGTTGCTCTACTACGTCTTCTCCATGCTCTTCGACGACACCAAGGGCTACACCGAGGTCAAGACGTCCCAAGCACTCCAGCAAATCCGGGACGGCAAGGTCAAGGAAGCCACGATCGAGGACAAGGAGCAGCGCCTCCGCCTGACCCTGGTCGACGGGGCGAACTTCGAGGGCCACGATCGGCTGATCACGCAGTTCCCGGCCAGCTCCACCGACGAGGTGTTCACCATCCTCGACCAGGCCGGCAACAAGCCCGCGGTGGCGACCAAGGTGAGCCAGGACTCGTTCCTGGTCCAGCTCCTGCTGTACCTGGTCCCGCTCGGCCTGCTGTTGCTGCTGCTGATGTGGATGATGAACAACGCCCAGGGCGGCGGGAACCGCGTCCTGAACTTCGGCAAGTCCAAGGCCAAGCAGTTGTCCAAGGACATGCCCAAGACGACGTTCGCCGACGTCGCGGGCGCCGAGGAGGCCGTCGAGGAGCTCCAGGAGATCAAGGACTTCCTCCAGAACCCCGGCCGCTACCAGGCGCTGGGCGCGAAGATCCCGAAGGGCGTCCTGCTCTACGGCCCGCCCGGCACCGGCAAGACGCTGCTCGCGCGCGCCGTCGCCGGTGAGGCCGGGGTGCCGTTCTACTCGATCTCCGGCTCGGACTTCGTCGAGATGTTCGTCGGCGTCGGCGCCTCCCGCGTGCGCGACCTGTTCGAGCAGGCCAAGCAGAACGCGCCGTGCATCATCTTCGTCGACGAGATCGACGCGGTCGGCCGCCACCGCGGCGCCGGCCTCGGCGGTGGCCACGACGAGCGCGAGCAGACGCTGAACCAGCTGCTGGTCGAGATGGACGGCTTCGACTCGCGCGGCGGGATCATCCTGATCGCGGCGACCAACCGGCCCGACATCCTGGACCCGGCGCTGCTGCGCCCCGGCCGGTTCGACCGGCAGATCCCGGTGTCCGCGCCGGACCTGAAGGGCCGCAAGCAGATCCTGCGCGTGCACGCCAAGGGCAAGCCGTTGGGCCCGGACACGGACCTGGACGGCCTGGCCAAGCGCACCGTGGGTTTCTCCGGCGCCGACCTGGCCAACGTGATCAACGAGGCCGCCCTGCTCACCGCCCGCCAGAACGGCACCGTCATCACCGGCGCCGCGCTGGAGGAGTCGGTGGACCGCGTGATCGGCGGTCCGGCCCGCAAGAGCCGGATCATCTCCGAGAAGGAGAAGAAGATCACCGCCTACCACGAGGCCGGGCACGCCCTGGCCGCGTGGGCGATGCCGGACATCGACCCGGTCTACAAGGTCACCATCCTCGCCCGCGGCCGGACCGGCGGTCACACGCTGTCCGTGCCCGAGGAGGACAAGGACCTGATGACCAGGTCCGAGATGATCGCCCGGCTGGTGTTCGCGCTGGGCGGCCGGTCCGCCGAGGAGCTGGTGTTCCACGAGCCGACCACGGGCGCGTCCAACGACATCGAGCAGGCCACCAAGATCGCCCGCGCGATGGTCACCGAGTACGGCATGTCCGCCCGCCTGGGCGCGGTCAAGTACGGCCAGGAGCAGGGCGAACCGTTCCTGGGCCGCACGGCAGGCCGGCAGGCCGACTACTCGCTGGAGGTCGCGCACGAGATCGACGAGGAGGTGCGCGAACTCATCGAGGCCGCGCACACCGAGGCCTACGAGGTGCTCAACACCTACCGCGACGTGCTCGACGCGCTCACGCTGGAGCTGATCGAGAAGGAGACCCTGCACCAGAAGGACCTGGAGCGGATCTTCGCGGGCGTCGAGAAGCGGCCCCGGATCACGAAGTTCAACGACTTCGGCAACCGGACGCCGTCGGACAAGCCGCCGGTCAAGACCCCGGCCGAACTGGCCAAGGAGCGCGGCGAGCCGTGGCCCCCGGCCATCGAGGACACCCTCGACCAGGAACTGCCGCCCGTGCAGGACCCGGTCCCCACGCCGCCGCAGGCCGCGCCGAACGGCAGCAACGGGTCCCCGTACCAGCCGCCGCAGCCGACGCACCCGTCCTCCGGCCCGCCCAACTACGGCGCGCCGCCCGGGTGGACCCCGGCCACCGTGCCGGGCGGGCAGTCACCCCAGTGGCAGCCCGAGCCGACGGAGGCGTCCGACCAGCGGAACTTCGAGACGGATCCGGACAACCGCAAGTGACCGAGATCGACCAGGCCGGCCTCCCCGTCAACGGGGGGGCCGGCCTCGCGCGGCGGCCCTTCGACCAGAAGCGGGCCGAAGCGGCCGTGCGGGAACTGCTGCTGGCCTGCGGCGAGGACCCGGACCGCGAAGGCCTCCAGGACACGCCCGCCCGCGTGGCGCGCGCGTACCGGGAGCTGTTCGCGGGCCTGTACACCGACCCGGACTCGGTGCTGGCGAAGACCTTCGACGAGAGCCACGAGGAGCTCGTCCTGGTCACCGACATCCCGATGTTCTCCTTCTGCGAGCACCACCTGCTGCCCTTCCACGGGGTGGCGCACGTCGGGTACATCCCCAACGAGCAGGGGCGGGTCACCGGCCTGTCCAAGCTCGCGCGGCTGGTGGACCTGTACGCCAAGCGGCCCCAGGTGCAGGAGCGGCTGACCTCGCAGGTGGCCGACGCCCTGGTGCGGCGGCTGGAGCCGCGTGGTGTGATCGTGGTCGTGGAAGCCGAGCACCTGTGCATGGGCATGCGCGGCGTCCGCAAGCCCGGGTCGCGGACCACCACGTCCGCCGTGCGCGGGCTGCTGCGGACGTCGGCGTCCTCGCGCGCCGAGGCCATCGAGCTGATCAAGGGACGTACCAGGTGAGCGTGCCTCGACCGGGGCACTGCGTCGTCATGGGCGTCCTGAACGTCACCCCGGACTCGTTCTCCGACGGCGGCCGGTACCTGGACCTGGCCGACGCGGTGGCGCACGGGGTGGCGATGCACCAGCGCGGCGCGGACATCGTGGACGTGGGCGGCGAGTCCACCCGTCCGGGCGCCGCGCGGGTCGAGCCGTCGGTGGAGGCCGCGCGGGTCGCCCCGGTGATCCGCGAGCTGGTGGCGGCCGGGGTGCCGGTGTCCGTGGACACCATGCGCGCCGAGGTCGCTTGCGCGGCGTTGGAGGCCGGTGCGTCGATCGTGAACGACGTGTCCGGCGGCCTGGCCGATCCGGAGATGGCGTCGGTCGTGGCGTCCGCGCGGGTGCCTTATGTGCTCATGCACTGGCGTGGTCACTCGCGGCAGATGGACAAGCTGGCCGTGTACGACGACGTCGTGCGTGACGTGCGGGACGAGCTGTGCGAGCGGGTGGACGCGGCGCTGGCGGCGGGCGTGTCGTCGGACGACATCGTGCTCGACCCCGGGTTGGGGTTCGCCAAGAACGCCGAGCACAACTGGCAGCTGCTGCACCGGTTGGACGAGCTGCTCGCGTTGGGCTTCCCGGTGCTGGTGGGCGCGTCCCGCAAGCGTTTCCTGGGTGCCCTGCTGGGTGGCCGGGAGCCGGACGGTCGCGAGGACGCGACCGCCGCCGTGTCGACGCTTGCTGCTTTCCTGGGCGCCTGGGGCGTGCGGGTGCACGACGTGGACAAGTCCCTGGACGCCGTCGCGGTGGCCAGGGCGTGGAGGCGGGGCCATGAGTGACCGGATTTCGCTGCGCGGCTTGCGCGTGCACGGGTTCCACGGCGTGTTCGAACACGAGAAGCGCGACGGCCAGGACTTCCTGGTCGACATCACGGCGTGGCTGGACCTCTCGCGCGCGGCGGCCACCGACGACCTGCGCGAGACGCTGCACTACGGCGAGCTGGCCGAGCGCGCGGCAGCGATCGTGGCGGGCGGCCCGTACGACCTGATCGAGACCGTGGCCGGCAAGGTCGCGGACGAGGTGATGACCGACCTGCGGGTGCGGGCGACGGAGGTGACGGTCCACAAGCCGTCGGCCCCGATCCCGCTGACCTTCGCGGACGTGTCGGTGACCGTGAGGCGCACCCGTGACTAGGGCCGTGCTGTCCATCGGCTCGAACATGGGCGACCGGTTGGGGTACCTGCGCTCGTCGGTGGAGGGGTTCGCTTCCGAGCTGGTCGCGGTTTCCCCGGTGTACGAGACCGCGCCTTGGGGCGTGACGGACCAGGACGACTTCCTGAACGCCGTGCTGATCGTCTCGGGTTCTTTTGGCGCTTGGGACTTGCTGCGGCGGGGTCAGGCCCTGGAGAACGCTTCGGGGCGCGTGCGGTCGTTGCGGTGGGGGCCGCGGACGTTGGACGTCGACGTGGTGACCGTGGACGACGTGGTGTCCGAGGACCCTGAGCTGCTGCTGCCGCATCCGGGGGCGCACGAGCGGGCCACCGTGCTGGTGCCGTGGCTGGACATCGACCCGGACGCGGTTCTGCCTGGGCACGGGCGGGTGGTCGACCTGGTGGCGGGCCTGGACCTGACCGGCGTGACCCGCCGCGACGACCTCACCTTGAGGTGAACTTCCTCGACCCGTGTCGACTTTCAAGGTAGTTTGAAGGTATGGCGGCTCAGGTCGAAGTTCCGTTCTCGGATCTCATCAACAAGCCCAAAGACACGGTGGCCAAGCTCAAGCAGGCCCCGGGAGAGCGCCTCCGCCTCCGCCGCCGCGACGACGAGGACTTGGTGTTGACCACGGCTTCCCGTGCCGCTCGAACCCCGGCTTCGGACTCCGTCGCGACACGGATGTTCGTCGCGATGATGCAGCGGGACCCCGGCGTGCGCACGCTGGTGACCGAGGTCGTGCCCGAAGTCTTCCCGTGGGTTCGCTACCTGCCGACCGAGAGCGTCCGCGAGTTCGTCGTCGAGCTGGTGGAAGCCCTCAGGGCCACGGACGACCTCGACACCAAGGCTCCTGTAGACGTGGTCATCGCGGCGTGGAAGCACACCGCCGAGGTCTACGCCGACCCCGAACTCCTCAAGGCGTTGACACAGGCGGAGCACGGCGACTTCGGGCCGGTCCCGCCGCCGGAGGTGGGTAGTTGAGCCCCAAGCGTGGTGATCGCGCGGCGCCACCGCCTCGGCCGGAGGACTGGGACGTCAAGTTCGCGAACAACGACGCGGTCAAGGGCTGGGACGAGTTGGGTCGCCAGGCGGCGGCGAACACCTTCGCCGCCTGGCAGGAGATGCGGACGCACCCGGCTCCGCGGATCGAGACCACGCGCCACCACCAGCTCCGAGGGCCGCTGTCGCACGCCTCGCACGGTGGCCGGATGCTGCCCAGGTGGCAGATCGAGGTGACCGGGAGTGGCCGGATCTGGTACCTGGCCGACGCCGAGCGGCGCACGGTGTGGATCACCTGGGCTGGTACGGGGCATCCCAAGGCCACCGAGTAGCGCTCGTACTGCGCCGAGGCCGGGCCGGGGTTAGCGTCGGCGGAGGAGGTCGGCGATGAGCAACGCGGTCACTTACGACGCCGCGCGGCGGCGGATCATCAGTCTGGTCACCAACGGGGATGCCTCGGTCGAGGTCGCCGCCTGTCCCGGGTGGACGGTCAAGGACGTGGTCGCCCACCTCGCCGGCGGGCTCGGGGACTTCGTCAACCGGCGGTTCGAGGGGCACGAGACCGGGCAGTGGGGGGAGAAGCAGGTCGAGGAGCGGCGGGACAAGGCGTTGGGGGAGTTGCTCGTCGAGTGGGAGCGGAACTTCGAGATCTCCGAAGGGCTGTTCGACTCGCCGGTCGGCGCGGTGCTGGTGGCGGAGATCGTGCAGCACGAGCACGACATCAGGGCCGCCCTGGACCAGCCCGGGGAACGGGACAATGTGGCCGTCCGCGCCGCCCTCACGCGCCCGATGCAGGAGCTGGACAAGCGTTTGCGCGAACAGCACCTGCCCGCTCTGCGGATCACCCTGGAGCACGGTGACCGCATCCTCGGCGAAGGCGAGCCGTCCGCGACGCTGCGCACCTCGTCGTTCGAGCTGATGCGGGTCATCGGCGGCCGGCGCAGCGAGAGCCAGATCCGGTCGATGGACTGGGACGCCGACCCCACCCGCTGGCTGCCCGCCCTCCAGCTGTTCGGCGCCCGGGAGACGGCGCTCGTCGAATGACCATTGGTGACACGATGGAGCGGTGAGGTTCACCAAGCCCCGTGACCTGCTCGCCGTCGGTCTGATCGCGGGCCTGCTCGTCCACCTGCTGCTGCGCCTGTCCTACGACTCGCTGCCCGAGCTGCCGACGTTCGCCGGGTTCACCCTGCTGGTGATCGCCGCGGTGGACGTGGTGCTCGCCTTCTCGTTGCGCGCCCGCATCCGGCGCAAGCCGGGGGCCGAGCCGGTGCAGCCGCTGACCGCGGCACGCGCTGTGGCGCTCGCGAAGGCGTCATCACTCCTCGGGGCGATCATGGCGGGCGCGTGGAGCGGCGTGCTGGTCTACGTGATTCCGGCTCAGGGCGAATTCGACGCCGCGCGCCACGACCTGGTCAGTGCCATCGTCGGGCTCGTCTGCGCGGCCGTGCTGATCACTGCGGGACTGTGGTTGGAGCACTGTTGCAAGACCCCCGAAGATCCCCACGCCAACGGGTGAATACGGGCGCGGAGGTCTCAATCGGGTAACTGACCGGTACGGTAGGGGCCATGACCGGGCGAGGCGCGTCGCAGGACGGCGAGCAGCAAGATCACGGTCGTGGCATCGGGCGACTACTGCTGGTAGCAGCGTTGGCGCTCGCCCTGGGTGCCGCGGCGGTGCTGGTCCTCAGCGACAACGCCCGTTGGCTGAGACTGGCCGTGGTCGCCGCGCTGTGGGCCGCGCTCACCGGCGCCTTCCTCGCCGCCCGCTACCGCCGGCAGGTCGCCGACCGCGACGACGAGGTGGCCGACCTCCAGTCCGTGTACGAGCTGGAGCTGGAGCGCGAGGTCGCCGCCCGGCGCGAGTACGAGCTGGAGCTGGAGGCGGAGACCCGCCGCCGCGTGCGCGAGGAGTCCCGCGAGGACCTGGAGGCGCTGCGCAACGAGCTGCGCGTGCTGCGGGAGAACCTGGAAGCCCTGCTGGGTGGCGAGGTCCTGGTGGAACGGGTGGCGCTGCGCGCGGAGTCGACCCGCATGCGCGCGTTGTCCGACCAGTCCCGCCTGATGGCCGTGGGCGACCAGCGGATCATCACGGCCGGGCCGGCGAAGGCCGTCGCCGCCAAGGCCGCCGAGACGCCCAGCCCGGAGCGGACCGAGCTGATCGAGCGGATCGCGCACGACGGCTCCCGCAAGGACCAGACCCGCCGCCCCGAACCGACCCGCCCCGACCCCGCCCGCCGCGACCAGTCACAACCCGCCCGCCGCGAACCCTTGCGCACGACGCCGCAACGACCGGCCGCCACCCGCTCGGAGTCCACGGAACGCGTCAACCGCGCCGACCTCGCCGGCCGCCTCGCCCCGGCCACTGCATCGCGCTCGACGGACCCGTCCCGCGCCGCCGATCCTTCGCGCGCCGCCGAACCGTCCCGTGCCCCCGAACCGTCGCGTGCCGCTGACCCTTCGCGTGCTGCCGATCCCTCGCGTGCCGCTGATCCTTTGCGTGCTGCCGATCCTTTGCGTGCCGCTGATCCTTTGCGCGCCGGGGAGCCTGCCCGCCGTTCGGAACCGGCTCGTGCCGCGGAGCCGGGCCGTCGCGCCGAACCGTCGCGTAGCGCGGAACCCGCTGAGCCCGCCCGTGCCGCCGAACCTCGCCGCGCCGAGCCTGCCCGCCCGGCGGAACCCGCTCGCCGCCCGGAACCCGCTCGGGCCGCGGAGCCGAGCCGCCCGGCCACCGGTCGTCCCGCGCCGGAGCACGGCGAGGTGCGCCACCAGGTCGAGGAGGTCGGCCTCGACGCCGGTCGCCTCGGGATCGGCCTCGAACCCGCCGCGCAGGGCGAGCGGCGCAGCCGGGTCGCCGAGCGGACCGAGATGATCAGCCGCGACGCCGTGCTGACGGACCAGGCCGCCCGCCGCGCGCAGGCCGAACCCGCCACTCGTCACGCGTCGGCCGAGCCCGCCACCCGCCACGGCTCCGCCGAGTCGGCCACTCGCTATGGCTCCGCTGAGCCCGCCGCGCGTTCCGCCGAGCCCGCTCCCCGCTACGGCTCCGCCGAGCCCGCCGCCCGCTATGGCTCCGCTGAGCCCGCCACGCGTTCCGGCGAGCCCGCCGCCCGTTACGCCACCGGCGAGCCGGCCGCGCGTTCCGCCGAGTCGGCCACCCGCCACAGCTCAGCCGAACCGGCCGCGCGTCCCGCCGAGCCCGCGGCCCGTCGGGTCGAGCAGACGGGTGGGTTCCGCACGGTGGCCGCGAGTTCGGTGCGCCAGACCGAAGCCGTGCACCAGACCGGTGGTTTCCCGGTGACCCCCGCCCGCCCCGACAGCGGGCGTCGGGCGGCCGAGACCGGCAGTTTCCGTCCCGTGCCAGGGGAATCGGCGCATGGTTTCGAGTCCGATGTGGACGCCGGGTTGGCCAGGCCGACCGCCGTCCGCCGCGCGGCCGAGATGACCGGGGCCGGTTACCGCCCAGTCGAGAACGCGGGTCAGGCGGAGACCAAGGGTCGCCGGGCCGCTGCGACCGGGGCCGGGTTCCGGCCGGTCACGCCCGCCACCACCCGTCGGGCCGCCGAGCACACCGGCGAGTACGAGCCGGTGACCGCGGAGCCCGCCGGTCGGTCGTCCGCCGAGGTGACCGGGCGCAGGCGTGCCCCCGAGCACACCGCGCCCGAGCCCGCGGGGGCGCACGCGGACGGGAAGTCGGTCAGCGAGTTGCTCGCCGCGTTCGGTGGGGCGGATTCACCCCGGCGCAGGCGTCGGCGCGGCGAAGACTGACCGGCCGACTACTTGTCGATGTCCCCGACCACGACGGCGAACGACCCCAGCACCGCCGGCAGGTCGTCCACCCGCGTGCCGGGCAACAACGCGGACAGGGCCTGGACGTTGTTGAACGACGGCGTCCGCAGCTTGAGCCGCCACGGCGTCTTCTCGCCCCGCGACGCCAGCAGCACGCCGGACGTGCCCAGCGGCGCCTCGACCCGCGTGTAGACGGCCCCCTCGGGCGCCTTGACCGCCTTGGGCAGCCGCAGGTTCACCGGGCCGCTCGGCAGCCGGTCCAGGCCCTGGAGCACCAGCCGCACGGACTGCCCGACCTCGTCCACCAGGCACCGGACGCGGGCCAGGGCGTCGCCCTCGGTGCGCACGACGGGCCGGACGTCCAGGTCGCGGTAGCCGGGCAGCGGGTCGTCGCGGCGCAGGTCGAGGTCCACCCCGGACGCCCGCCCGATCGGTCCGGTGACGCCGTGCGCCAGCGCCGCGTCCCGGCTGAGCACGCCGATCCCGGCCAGTCCGGTGGGGATCTCGCCGGTGTCCACAGTGGACACTGCTGCGCGGACCCGGTCCACCCAGCCGGCGGGGACGTCCTCGCGCAGCCCGCCGATGCGGTTGAACATGAAGTGGATGCGCCCGCCGGACGCCTCTTCGAGCACGGCCTGCACGGCTTCGCGGCCGGCGGCGGCGACCGGGCCGGTGAGCGGGGTGAGGAAGACCAGGTGCGCCATGATCCGGTTCAGCTCGCACAGCACCGCCCGGAGGACCTGGGCGCGGGGCGGGACGTCCATGCCGGTCATGCGCTCGACGGCGAGGGCGACGGCGAGTTCGTTGCAGAAGGCGGCGAGCCAGTCGTGGCGGTTGGCCAGGGTGAGGACCTGCCGGTAGTCGCGGACCTCGAAGAGCTTCTCGGCGCCCCGGTGCAGGTGGCCGACGAGCGGTTCGGCGGCGGTGATCGTCTCGTCGTCGCGGACGGTCAGGCGCAGGCGGTACGCGCCGTGCGCGGACGGGTGCAGCGGGCCGAGGTCGACCACGCGGTCCACGCCCAGGTGCCGCGCACTGGCCCCGACCCCAACGGTGATCTCCACGGACCCATGCTCGCACGGACCGGCGCGCCGGCCCTGGCGTGGCCTCCGGCCCCCGACTCCATGATCGCACGGGGTACCGACAAAGCCGGGCGTGCGCGAGGTCCCGGCGGCAGGCGAGGTCCGCAGCGTCCTGGGTAGCAGGGAGCGTGAGGTCACGGTGTCCAGGGCGGCAGTGGGGGCAGCAGCGACGACACCGGCACGTCGACCCCGTGCAGCAGCCAGCCGAACGCGCCCAGCCCCGCCGGGTCACGCAGCTCCGCCACCCGCCCGGACCTCGCCAGCGACTCCAGCCACGCCATCCCAGCGCCCGACACTTCGCCGGAGAGTCCCAGCGCGGCCAAGGCGTCGCGCTGCGACACCAGCACCCACTCCCCGCCGGCCGCAGCGGCACACGCGTCCAGGGCCACGTGCGCGGTCAGGTCGCATGACCCGTCGAACACCGGCTCGACCTGCCGTCCGTCCCGGTAAGCGGTGAACGTCCCCGCCGGGTACCGACCGGCCGCCCGGTCCGCCCGCACGTGCCCGTAGTCGATGGCCAGCGCGGCACCCCGCACCCGCGACACGGCGTCGGCCCACGCGGCGTCCCGGGGTGCGCCGACCTCCGCCCGCCACCCCGGCCGCAACGGCCACCACCGCGCGAGCCAAGGGTCGGAGCACGGCCACGACACCACCGGGCACGGGATGGCGTCCAGCCACTCGTGCGCGACCAGCAACCCCACCACCGAGTCCGGCAACGTCCGTTCCCACGCCACCCCGGGCAGCGAGCGCGCCGGACCGACGTCCACGGCCGTCACCCGCAGCCGCCGCCCGAGCGAGCCCGACACCGCCGCCCGCACTCCGGCGGACAGCTCCCCGCCGCCGGCTCCGACGTCGACGAAATCCACCCGGGCCGGCCGGCCCAGCGCGAAATCCACCCGATCGAGTAGCACCACGAGGGCTTCGGCCAGCTCAGGGCCGATGAGGGGTGCGGTCCGGAAGTGGTCCGCGGGCAGCTCTCCGCGGGTGAAGAAGCCCGTCGGCCCGTAGAGCGCCTCGCGCCAAGCCCCTTCCGAATCCCGCATCGGTCAAGTGTCCCTTTAAGGTTGCCCACTGTGACCGCCTCCCCTGCCCGCAAGCGCGCGAACCAGCGCCGCTGGACCGTCCTGCTGCCGGTGGTCGGCCTGATCGCCCTGGGGGTGTGCGGCCTGGTGCTGCTCGGCCTGGGCACCACCAAGATCGGGCTCGTCCCGATCCTGGTCGGCGCCGTGGCCGCGTTGCTGCCGGTGGCGGCGGTGCTCGGCGCGTTCCTGTGGGTCGACCGGTGGGAGCCGGAACCGGCGAAGATCCTGCTGCTGGCCTTCGCGTGGGGCGCGTGCGGCGCGACGATCACCTCGCTGGTGTTCAACCAGACCGCGCACGTCCTCGGCGAGTTGATCAACGGTGGGGACGGGTCGACGTTCGCGGCGGTGATCGGCGCGCCGATCGTGGAGGAGGCCACCAAGGCCGTGTTCGTGGTGGTGTTGTTCCTGCGCCGGCGCGAGGAGTTCGACGGCGTGGTGGACGGGATCGTGTACGCGGGCGTCACCGCCGCCGGGTTCGCCTACACCGAGAACATCTACTACTTCGCCCGCGTCTTCGTGGACTCCGGGTTCGGCGACCTGTCCAGCGGCGTGATCGCCCTGTTCGTGCTGCGCGGGGTGCTCTCGCCGTTCGCGCACCCGCTGTTCACGTCGATGACCGGCATCGGCATCGGCATCGCGGCCATGACGGCCAACAAGCGGGTCCGCGTCGTCGCCCCGATCCTGGGCTACCTGGGCGCGGCCGGCCTGCACTCGCTGTGGAACTTCTCCACCACCGTCGGCACCGGCTCGACGTTCATCAACCTGTACTTCCTGATCATGGTGCCGGTGTTCGCCGCAATGGTGTGGCTGGTCATCTGGCAGCGCCGCCGCGAGCAGCGGATCGTGGCCGGGCAGCTGCCGGAGATGGCCGCCAACCGGTGGATCGCCTCCAGCGAGGTCACCCTGCTGGCCAGCCTCCAGGGCAGGCGGCGGTGGCGGCGCGCGGTCCGGCGCAAGGTCGGCGAACAGGCCGCGCGGGCCGTCGCGGGGTACCAGGTGGCCGCGACGGAACTGGCGTTCCTGCGCCACCGGATGGCGTCGGGCACCGCCGAGGCGGGCTCGGAGGAACGTCACTCCGCGCTCCTGGACGCCCTCATCGCCGCACGTCAGGCCGCGATCGACGCACCCGGTGCGCTCAAGGCCGCGGGTGGTGTTCGTCGCAGTTGACGCCCGGTCCGGCGGACGCGGATTACGCTCGCGGCCGTCGTCCGGTACCCGACCACGGGACTGGAACGCCTCGAACGGAGTACGTCGCATGGACGCGACCCCCCGCCCCGCGCGGCTGGCTGTCGGAGTGATCTCCGCGGGCCGGGTGGGCTCGGTGCTGGGCGCCGCCCTGACCAGGGCGGGCCACGTCGTCGGCTCGGTGTCCGCGGTGTCGCGCGCCTCCCTGGCCCGCGCCGAGGAACTTCTCCCCGACGTCCCCGTGCTGCCGCCGCCGGAGGTCGCCGCGAGCGCGGACCTGGTGCTGCTGGCAATCCCCGACGACGAGCTGGCCGGGCTGGTGCGCGGGCTCGTGGCCACCGGGTCGTTGCGGGCCGGGCAGATCGTCGTGCACACCAGCGGCGCGCAGGGCGTCGGCGTGTTGGCGCCCGCGGCCGAGGTCGGCGCGCTGTGCGTGGCGCTGCACCCGGTGATGACGTTCACCGGCCGGGCCGAGGACGTCGAGCGGATGACCGCGTGCTCGGTCGGTGTGACCGCCGCGGACGGCGACGAGGCTGCCTGGAACGTCGGCGAGGCCCTGGTCGTGGAGATGGCCGCGGAACCCGTGCGCATCCCCGAGGCGGCCCGCCCGCTCTACCACGCGGCCCTCGCGCACGGCGCGAACCACCTGATCACCCTGGTCGCGGACTGCGCGGACCTGCTGCGCTCGGCGGGCATCGCCGACGCCGAGCGGATGCTGGGCCCGCTGCTGTCCGCCGCCCTGGACAACGTGCTGCGCCACGGCGACCGCGCCCTCACCGGCCCGGTCGCGCGCGGCGACGCCGGCACCCTCGCCAAGCACCTGCGCGTCCTGGGCGAGCAGGCGCCTGAGACCCTTGCCGCGTACCGGGTTCTCGCGCGCCGCACCTCCGACCGCGCACAGGCCGCCGGGCTGCTCAAGCCCGACGCGGCGACCGACGTCCGCACCACCCTCGAGGACTGAACCAGCATGACCAAGCCGCTCACCAAGGACGACTACTCGCCCAACGACGTCACCGTGCACCGCGACCCGGACCGGCTGCGGCGCGTGGTGCGGGCGCTGCGCGGCGCCGGGCGCAACATCGCGCTGGTGCCGACGATGGGCGCGTTGCACGCGGGTCACCGCAAGTTGATCCGCGAGGCGAAGGTCATGCAGAACACCGTGGTCGTGGTGTCGATCTTCGTGAACCCGACCCAGTTCGGCCCGAACGAGGACCTGGACCGCTACCCGCGCACGTTCGAGTCCGATGTGGACATGTGCCGCGAGGAGGGCGTGGGCCTGGTGTTCGCGCCGAACGCCGAGGACATGTACCTGCCCGGGTCCACGGTGACCCTGTCGCCCGGCCCGCTGGGCGACGAGCTGGAGGGCGCGGTCCGGCCCGGCCACTTCGCGGGCGTGCTGACCGTGGTGGCCAAGCTCTTCAACATCGTCGAGCCGACCTACGCGGTGTTCGGCGAGAAGGACTACCAGCAGCTGACCCTGATCCACCGGATGGCGCGGGACCTGAACTTCCCGGTCGCGGTGGTCGGCGTGCCGACCGTGCGCGAGGCCGACGGCCTGGCCCTGTCCTCCCGCAACCGCTACCTGTCCGCGGAGGAGCGGCTGGCCGCGACCACCCTGTCCGCCGCGCTCACGGCGGGCGCGCACGTCAGCGGGCAGGGCGCGGAGGCCGTGCTCAAGGCCGCCTCGGACGTGCTCGCCGCCGAGCCCGCGGTCTCGGTGGACTACCTCGAACTGCGGGCGCCGGACCTCGGCCCCGCACCGGAGAACGGCGACGGTCGGCTGCTCGTCGCCGCTCGGGTCGGCACGACCCGGCTGATCGACAACGCCCCCGTGCTGCTCGGCACCGGCGACGAGTGAGAGAGGGACCGCGATGCTGCGCACGATGCTCAAGTCGAAGATCCACCGCGCCACGGTCACCCAGGCCGACCTGCACTACGTGGGCTCGGTGACGGTCGACGTCGACCTCATGGAGGCCGCCGACCTGCTGCCCGGCGAGATGGTCGCGATCGTCGACGTCACCAACGGCGCCCGCCTGGAGACCTACGTCATCCCGGGCGAGCGCGGCACCGGCGTGATCGGCATCAACGGCGCCGCCGCGCACCTGGTCAAGCCGGGCGACCTGGTCATCCTCATCGCGTACGGGCAGATGGACGACGCCGAGGCGCGGGCCTACCAGCCCAAGGTCGTCTTCGTGGACGCGGACAACAAGGTCGCCGACCTGGGTGCGAACCCGGCGCACGCGCCCGAGGGCTCGGGCCTGGTGTCCGGCGCGGTCGTGGAGCCGGCGCCGGAGCCCGTGTCGGAGACCGAGGACGCCACGGCGCTGGACGCGTTGATCCAGGCCGAGAACTAGCCGAGCTGAAGAACCGGGAGTACGGGCGTGCTGCTCGCCATCGACGTCGGCAACACCAACATCGTCCTCGGCCTCTACGACGGGACCGGTGACAAAGCCGCACTGGTCCGCGACTGGCGGATGCGCACCGACGCCCGCATGACGGCCGATGAGCTGGCCCTGACCATGCGGGGCCTGCTCGGCGAGTACGCGGACAAGATCACCGGCATCTCGGCGCTGTCGACGGTGCCCGCGGTGCTGCGCGAACTGCGCGTGATGCTCGGCCGGTACTACTCGGCGGTGCCGAAGGTGCTGGTGGAGCCGGGTGTCCGGACCGGTGTGCCGCTGCTGGTGGACAACCCGAAGGAGGTGGGCTCGGACCGCGTGATCAACACCCTGGCCGCGCACCACCTGCACAGCACGGCCTGCGTGGTCGTGGACTTCGGCACGTCCACCAACCTCGACGTCATCTCGGCCAAGGGCGAGTTCCTGGGCGGTGCGCTGGCGCCGGGCATCGAGATCTCGGTGGACGCGCTCGCGGCTCGGGCGGCCCAGCTGCGGAAGGTCGAGCTGGTCCGGCCGCGGTCGGTGATCGGCAAGAACACCGTCGAGTGCTTGCAGTCGGGCATCGTCTACGGGTTCGTGGGGCAGGTGGACGGGCTGGTGCGGCGGATCATCGACGAACTCCAGCTCAGCGAGCCCGGTCCGGTCGCGGTGATCGCGACGGGTGGGTTGGCTCCGCTGGTCGTCGCGGAATCGGCCACCATCCAGAGCCACGTCCCGGACCTGACCCTGCTGGGCCTGCGCTTGGTGTTCGAGCGCAACATGCGCTGAGCGTCAGGCGCGGATCAGGCGTTTGACGTAGGTGATGAGCGGCACCTCGAACTCGCCCTCGGCGGTTTCCGGGCGGGAGCGCAGGTAGGTCAGCATCTTCTCCAGGAGCTGCTGCCGCTCCTCCGGCGGGATCACCAGGGTGTGCGAGTGCGTGCCCACCGTGGCGACCAGGCTTTCCGCTGTCCGCCGGTGGGTGTGGCGGAAGGTGGTCTCGGCCGCGTCCCGGAACAGGGCGTGGTCCGGGACGGTGCGGCCGGCGTACCCGACCGCGGCCGAGATCGCGCCCGAGACCGCGCCGAACTCCGCCACCCACGGGACCGAGGTGTCGTCGCTGTTCCACAGGGCCGCCAGGACGCCGCCGGGGCGCAGGACCCGCGCGATCTCCGGCATGGCCCGGTCCGGGTCGAACCAGTGGAAGGCCTGGCCCACCAGCACCGCGTCCACCGTGGCGTCCGGGACCGGGATGCGTTCCGCCGAACCCGGCAGCGCCCGCACGCCGCCGCAGTGCCGGACCAGTTCCGACAGCATGGCCTCGTCCGGCTCGACCGCGGTCACCTGGTGGCCCTCGGCGACGATGCCGGTGGTCAGCTTGCCCGTGCCGGCGGCCAGGTCGAGCACCCGGTGCGCGCCCGGACCCAGGGGCGCCAGCGCCCAGCGGATCGCGGTGGCCGGGTAGTCCGGCCGGTGCCGGGCGTAGGCCTCGGCCTGCGGGCCGAAGGAGTTGGCCCGGCGAGCAGTCACGTCGTCACCCGTCACCGCACCCACCATAGTGAGAACCCGTTCGAATACCCGAGAGACCTTTCTTCTACCCTTCTCGGCGTGAGTGAGCAGCCTGCGAACCCAGCCGTGACCAGTGACGACGATCTGCCCGAGCAGTTGCGCGTGCGCCGGGAGAAGCGGGCGCGGCTGCTGGAACGCGGGGTCGACCCCTATCCGGTCGAACTGCCGCGCACCCACACGCTGCGCGAGGTCCGGGAAGCGCATCCCGACCTGGAACCCGACACCGCCACCGGCGAGGTCGTCGGCGTCACCGGCCGGGTGATGTTCTTGCGCAACACCGGCAAGTTGTGCTTCGCGACGCTGCGCGAAGGCGACGGCACCGAACTCCAGGCCATGCTCAGCCTGAACAACGTGGGCGACGAGTCGCTGGGCGAATGGAAGACCGACGTCGACTTGGGCGACCACGTATTCGTGCGCGGCGAGGTCATCACGTCCCGCCGCGGCGAACTGTCGGTGATGGCGCACGAGTGGCGGATGGCGGCCAAGGCCCTTCGCCCGCTACCGGTGGCGCACAAGGAACTCGCCGAGGAAACCCGCATTCGCCAGCGGTACGTGGATCTCATCGTCCGGGAGCAGGCGCGCAACACCGTGCGCAACCGGGCCGCCGTCGTGCGGTCGCTGCGGGACTCGTTCCACCGGCGCGGATTCGTCGAAGTCGAGACCCCGATGTTGCAGACGTTGCAGGGCGGGGCGGCGGCCCGGCCGTTCGTCACCCACTCGAACGCGCTGGACATGGACCTCTTCCTGCGCATCGCGCCCGAGCTGTACCTCAAGCGGTGCGTGGTCGGCGGTATCGAGAAGGTCTTCGAGATCAACCGCAACTTCCGCAACGAAGGCATGGACTCGTCCCATTCGCCCGAGTTCTCCATGCTGGAGTACTACGAGGCGTACGCCACCTACGACACCAACGCGGTGCTCACGCGCGAGCTGGTGCAGGAGGCGGCGATGGCCGTGGCCGGGTCGCACGTGGTGACGCTGGCCGACGGCACGGAGTACGACCTGGGCGGCGAGTGGACCACGCTCACCATGTACGGGTCGCTGTCCGAGGCGGTGGGCGAGGACGTCACGCCCGCGACGCCCGCCGAGCACCTGCGCAAGCTCGCCGACCGGCACGGCCTGGAGACCGACCCCAAGCTCGGGCACGGCAAGCTGGTGGAGGAGCTGTGGGAGCACCTGGTGGGCGACCACCTGCACGCGCCCACGTTTGTCCGGGATTTCCCGGTCGAGACCTCGCCGCTGACCAGGCAGCACCGGACGGAACCGGGCGTCGCCGAAAAGTGGGACCTGTACGTGCGCGGATTCGAGTTGGCCACGGGTTACTCGGAACTGGTCGACCCGGTCGTGGAGCGGGAGCGGCTGGAAGCCCAGGCCAGGTTGGGTGCCGCCGGGGACGACGAGGCCATGCCGGTGGACGAAGACTTTCTGCGATCGCTGGAGTACGGAATGCCACCGAGCGGTGGCGTCGGAATGGGCATCGACCGACTGCTGATGGCCATCACCGGCCTGGGTATCCGGGAGACGATCCTGTTCCCCCTCGTGCGCCCGGAATGAGTAACTTCTTCGACTCCGGTCTGCGCATTGCGGTACTTGTGCGCTAACCTGCACTCCGTAAAGCTTTGGGTCGCGGTCGGGGAAACCGCGCATTCGAGTCCAGGAGGATACGCATGGCGCAGAAGGTCACCGTGACCCTGGTCGATGACCTGGACGGTGGGAAGGCGGAGGAGACGGTCGGCTTCGGTTTGGACGGTGTGTCCTACGAGATCGACCTTTCCGCGGATAATGCCGGCCGGCTCCGCGACGCTCTCGCCGACTTCGTCGCCAGTGCTCGCAAGGCGGGCGGTCGCAAGCGCGGTCCGGGTCGTCCCGCCGGGGTCAAGGCGGCGCGTCCCGCGTCCGCCGACCGGGAGCAGAACCAGGCCATTCGGGAGTGGGCGCGCAAGCAGGGGATGAAGGTGTCCGATCGCGGACGCATCCCGGCGGAGGTGTTGGAGGCCTACCACCAGCAGGGCTGAGGCTGATTGACGTGGCGAACGCCACGGCAATTACGTCAATCGACGAAGGGGCACCGGTTTCGGCCGGCGCCCCTTCGTCGTATTCCGGGAAGATCTTGTTGAACGTTGGAAGGTGAAGTTCGCAACGATGTCACGCAAAGCGTGGACCCGTCTGTGAACGGATACCGCCGAACGGATCAGCGCGCGCCGACGCGCGGACAGGTGTCGCACACCTCGGCGCCTGGTAGCGCGAAGTGGAAGCAGCAGCTCTGCCGCCGCCGGGTCCAGCCCGCGTCGGTGGCGCGGAGGGTCGTGGCGGAGGTGAACGGCTCGATCCGGTCCGGGAGGAGCAGGGCGGCGTCCGCCACACCCGCGGCCTCGTCCCCGCACAGCTGACCGGCCCGCCAGGCCGCGCCGTCCAGGGCGTCGGTGGCGGCGGCCCACAGCATCCGCCTGCCCAGCCGCACGGTCGGCCCGAAGGCCCGCACGAACTCGGCGGCGTGCGCGGCGAACCGGGCGCGCAGCAGCCCGGCCAGGGCGTGCTCGTCGGCGACGACGGTGGCCGCCGGGTGGTCGCTCTCGGCGTCGTCGGGCAGGCACGCGAAGTCCTCGGCCAGCAGCGCGACGGCCACGATGTGCGGGCGACCGTCGTCGGCGACCCGCAGGGCCACGTCGGAGGGCCGCAGCGACGGCACCCGGCGGGCCTGGTGGAACAGGGTGCCGCCGACCATGCCGACGACGCTGAGGTACCAGCTCATGACGTACCCGGCGGTGGTGCGCTCCGGGGCCTCGCCGTAGTTGTCCACCAGCCATCGGCCCAGGTCGGCGCGCCAGGCGTCGAACCGGGCGGGCTCGGCCATGAGGGTGTCGGCGGTCGTCCAGCCGGTCGGGTCCTCCGGGAGGCCAAAGCGGACCTCGCACCACTCGGCGAGGGTGTTCGCCCGGCCCAGGGACCCGGCGATGGGCGTGCGCGCTTCGCGTGCTCGTGTCCTCGCCGGTACGGTCATGGTGGAAGGCCCTCGCGGTCGGTTCTTAAGGCTTGCCTAACCTTACCGAGGTTTGCTCGTCTCGGTGGCCGACGGTGACCCCGGTCACGCCACCGGGACGCCGCGCGGCGGGGTGTTCGCGTTGAGCGGACATCGCCCGATCCGTGGAATCTGCCTGGCAGATCCCACGTTGGTACCGATGTCAGAGATCCCCGAAGGTGACTGCACGCGAACGGGAACTGAGAGTGTCGGGGCTGACGACTACAGTGGTCCCACGGTGCCGCGCTCTCCACGGCCGAGCTGTGGGTGAGCCCGAGGACCGCCGGCGCAGCAGTCAGGGAGTGCGAATGTTCGAAAGGTTCACCGACCGCGCGAGGCGGGTGGTTGTCCTGGCCCAGGAAGAGGCCCGGATGCTCAACCACAACTACATCGGCACCGAGCACATCCTCCTGGGCTTGATCCACGAGGGTGAAGGTGTCGCCGCCAAGGCGCTGGAGTCGTTGGGGATCGCGCTGGAGGGCGTCCGCCAGCAGGTCGAGGAGATCATCGGCCAGGGCCAGCAGGCCCCTTCCGGCCACATCCCCTTCACCCCGCGCGCCAAGAAGGTGCTGGAGCTGTCGCTGCGCGAGGCGTTGCAGCTCGGGCACAACTACATCGGCACTGAGCACATCCTGCTCGGCCTGATCCGCGAGGGCGAAGGCGTCGCCGCGCAGGTCCTGGTCAAGCTGGGCGCGGACCTCAACCGCGTCCGCCAGCAGGTGCTCCAGCTGCTCTCCGGCTACTCGACCAAGGAAGGCGCCGCCGAGTCCAGCGGGCGCGGCGAGGGCACCCCGTCCTCCTCCCTGGTGCTCGACCAGTTCGGGCGCAACCTCACCGCCTCCGCGCGGGAGGGCAAGCTCGACCCGGTCATCGGGCGCACCAAGGAGATCGAGCGGGTCATGCAGGTGCTGTCCCGCCGCACCAAGAACAACCCGGTCCTGATCGGCGAGCCCGGCGTGGGCAAGACCGCCGTCGTCGAGGGCCTGGCCCAGATGGTCGTCAAGGGCGAGGTGCCCGAGACGCTCAAGGACAAGCAGCTCTACACGCTGGACCTGGGCTCCCTGGTGGCCGGCTCGCGCTACCGCGGCGACTTCGAGGAGCGCCTGAAGAAGGTGCTCAAGGAGATCCGCACGCGCGGCGACATCATCCTGTTCATCGACGAGATCCACACGCTGGTGGGCGCCGGCGCGGCCGAGGGCGCGATCGACGCGGCCTCGATCCTCAAGCCGATGCTGGCCCGCGGCGAGCTCCAGACCATCGGCGCGACCACCCTCGACGAGTACCGCAAGTACGTCGAGAAGGACCCCGCCCTGGAGCGCCGGTTCCAGCCGATCCAGGTCGGCGAGCCGTCGCTGGAGCACACCATCGAGATCCTCAAGGGTCTCCGCGACCGGTACGAGGCGCACCACCGCGTCTCCATCACCGACTCGGCGCTGGTCGCCGCCGCGACCCTGGCGGACCGGTACATCAACGACCGGTTCCTCCCGGACAAGGCGATCGACCTGATCGACGAGGCCGGCGCCCGCATGCGCATCCGCCGCATGACCGCGCCGCCGGACCTGCGCGAGTTCGACGAGAAGATCGCCGACGTGCGCCGCGAGAAGGAGAGCGCGATCGACGCGCAGGACTTCGAGCGGGCCGCCAAGCTGCGTGATTCGGAGAAGCAGCTGCTCGGCCAGAAGGCCGAGCGGGAGAAGCAGTGGAAGGACGGCGACCTCGACGTCGTCGCCGAGGTGGACGACGAGCAGATCGCCGAGGTCCTGGCGAACTGGACCGGCATCCCCGTGTTCAAGCTCACCGAGGAGGAGACCACCCGTCTGCTCCGCATGGAGGACGAGCTGCACAAGCGGATCATCGGCCAGGTCGACGCGGTCAAGGCCGTGTCGCAGGCCATCCGCCGCACGCGGGCCGGCCTGAAGGACCCGAAGCGCCCGTCCGGCTCGTTCATCTTCGCCGGCCCGTCCGGCGTCGGTAAGACCGAGCTGTCCAAGGCGCTGGCGAACTTCCTGTTCGGCGAGGACGACGCCCTCATCCAGATCGACATGGGCGAGTTCCACGACCGCTACACGGCGTCGCGCCTGTTCGGCGCCCCTCCCGGTTACGTCGGCTACGAAGAGGGCGGCCAGCTCACCGAGAAGGTGCGCCGGAAGCCGTTCTCCGTGGTGCTGTTCGACGAGATCGAGAAGGCGCACCAGGAGGTGTACAACACGCTGCTCCAGGTGCTGGAGGACGGCCGCCTGACCGACGGTCAGGGCCGGACGGTGGACTTCAAGAACACCGTCATCATCTTCACCTCGAACCTGGGCACGTCGGACATCTCCAAGGCCGTTGGCCTGGGCTTCACCTCGGGTCAGGACACCGCGTCCAACTACGAGCGCATGAAGAACAAGGTCAACGACGAGCTGAAGAAGCACTTCCGGCCGGAGTTCCTCAACCGCATCGACGACATCATCGTCTTCCACCAGCTCACGCAGGACGAGATCATCAAGATGGTGGACCTGATGATCGCCCGCGTCGAGCAGCAGTTGAAGAACAAGGACATGGCGATCGAGCTGACCGACCGCGCGAAGAAGCTGCTCGCCAAGCGCGGCTTCGACCCGGTCCTCGGCGCCCGTCCGCTCCGCCGGACGATCCAGCGCGAGATCGAGGACCAGCTGTCGGAGAAGATCCTGTTCGGCGAGATCCAGCCGGGCCAGATCATCATCACCGACGTCGAGGGCTGGGACGGCGAATCGGAAGCGGACGACAAGGCCCACTTCGTCTTCCGCGGCGAGTCGAAGCCCCTGCGGGTGCCCGACGCGCCTCCGGTGGACCTGGCCTCCTCCGGCGGCGACGCCGGCGAGTCGGACTCCGAGTCCGCCTGACGCAGTGCCTGTGAAAACGCCCCCCGGGACCTCCCGGGGGGCGTTTTCCCACTTCGGCGGGTTTCCCTCGATCGAGTGACATGCAGGATCGGGAACCAGGCCGAGGTTCGAGCGTCCCGTGATGTGAAGAGGTCGCGCGGCCCACGCCCCACCCCCAACCCCACCCGCCAACCCGCCCGTCCTGCCCGCCCGCACCGCCCGCCCGCACCGCCCTGCCCGCCCGCACCGCCCGCCCGCACCGCCCGCACCGCCCGCCCGCCGTGCCCGCACCGCCCCTGCCTGCCCGCACCGCCCGCCCGCACTGCTCCTCGCACCCCCGCCGACGACCGGCCCCCTGCCACCGGCCAGCCCGCTGGCGTCCCCTGCCGCTTCGGCCGCTGGCCGCCTGCCGCTCTGGCCGCCTGACCGCCCCGCCTGTCGCCCACTGCCCGCCCCGCTGGCTACTGGCTCCCTCCGGCTGTCGCCTGCTCGGCCTCCGGGCCAGCCCCGAGCCCTCCGGCTGCCGCCCGCTGCCTGCTGGTGGCCTCGCTACCCGCCTGCCAGCCTGCCCGCCACCGAGCGCGCCCCGCCGCACCTGCCTGCCCGCCGTGCTCGCCCGCCCGCGCCCGCGCCCGCGCCCGCCTGCGCCTGCCCGCCCCTGCCCGCCCCTGCCCGCGCCCGCCTGCGCCTGCCCGCGCACACCTGCGCCCTCGCCCGCCGCGCC